>CAMWRO010000198.1 GCA_947176615.1 uncultured Porphyromonadaceae bacterium | reverse complement strand
TCTGAGCATCAGACAAAACGGGAGTTAAAATGAAAACGGTTTCGTAATGATTCATTTGGTTGAATTTTTTGTAATTGGTTAAAATCGACCGCAAAGGTAAGAAATTTTTAACAAACATGCAAATACTCCGTGAGAGAAAATTCACGTCAATCCCGACAAATTCAATCCAATGTGGCTATAAACAAACCACCCGCCCCATTTTCGGGGCGGGTGGAAGGTGCAGAGCCGTCACGGCTTTCATGCACTTATCGCATTAACTATAAACACTGCGCTTAAAGAATGACTTTCGAGACTTTGTTGCCTTGACGCTTGATGTAGAGGCCATGCTCGGGATTCTCCACGCGGATTCCCTGAACATTGTAGTACTCAACCGGAGCGTCCTCGCCGTCAACCCCGATTTCGTCAATAGCGGTCGGCACAGGGGTCCCGACAATGATATTATTTTCTCCGTCCGACTTGATGTCGACATTGTTTCCGTCGGCAGAGAGAACGTTAAACAGGCTTGTTTCAGTGGTTCCATTTATGACACTGCTACGCTCTTCAGATGAATTTTGCAGTATGACGGTTAACGGCTCCACATTGGTCAGATCTGATACGTTGATGTGACGCTCGCCTTCAACATAAAGAGAGAGTGAATTGTTGCCCGACAAAGACACGTTGTTGTTGCCGACAAATATCTCGCCACGATTTTCAGGCACAGTGGAATTGGTCACAGATACATTCTCCAAGTTTGCTTTCGCATTGTTTTTTACAGCAACGACTCCTTGGTTGTGGGTAGACTTGAAGTTGGTAAGTTCCACATCGGTCATATTGAGCGTTCCACCCTGATTTCCGTCACCTGCGGCCTCGAAGAAGGAACCGTTACGTTCCATATTGTTTCCGTCACACACGAGGTTTTCAAGAGACAGAGAACCGCCTCCGTTAACGAGGAAAAAGCGGTTGGATTTTGTCAAGGTAATCGAATGGCCGTCAACTGCGCCGCGAGCTTCAGTCACGCCGCCTTTAACAACGACGCTTTTTCCTGAGACGGTAACACCGCCTTCGGTTTCAACATCTGTCAATAACGCGATAACGTCATTATCAGCGGCATAATTTACGGCATCATTAAATGCATACCATCCGGTTTGAGTCGTTTCGTTGCACACTGACGACTCGTTTACATTGAGTTCGTTTCCTGTTCCGTTTTTAGGCCACAAGCAGATGGCAGGATTGTTTACAAACCGAAATTTTGTAAATTCTTTAGTATTCAGGACGACAGCCTTTTTTGTCAACGTGGCGCGGTTTTCGGGAACGTAAAGATCGATGGGAACAGTGTTGGTCAACGGCTTATCGACAAAAATACGCCAGTCATTCGGAATGTTTACCGACACAAGGTTGTCACCCGACAGATAAAGTTTGTCATTGCCGTTGTTTCTGACATATATGTACCCGTCATTAGTTGATACCGAGCAATTGTTCATCTTGACATCGGTCAGATAGACATTGGCATTCCCTTTGAAATTGATTACGCGGCCGTTATCGTGAGTGCAGTTTTCAAATACAACATTTGAAAGAATCAGCGTACCGCCGTTGTTAGCCTCGACATCGCTGTTGGTTGCCGCTACGTTGTTTCCATCGATAATGACATCTTGGATTGTGACATTTGTCGCAGCATCCTTTATGAGGAAGAACAGTTTGTCTACATTGTTATCTGCGCGTATGATTTTAGCCTGATTCTCTGCGTCAGCACTTTTTATTGTAAAAGTCTTGCCGGGAAGGTCTATTCTGCCACTCGACAATGTGACATCACCCTTTAAGACAATGACATCGTTGTCAGCAACGGCAGCAACAGCAGATATAAGATCATCATATTCTGTTGATGTGGTTTCATTATAAACCGGTTTTTCCGTCATTTCCTGTGCGGAGAGAGTAAGGCCACAGAATGCCCCCAGAGAGAGTGCAATCATGGATGTGTAGATTTTTTTCATAATTGAATATAGTTTTGGTTAATCTGTTTTTCGGTATTTCTATATTCTATTACGCACACCAAAGACAAGCCACTCAACCGGATGGCGATTTTTTTACATCCCCATGTGGTGCACATGGGGTTAAGCGAGGGTGCACCCCCTTGGGGTGCCATTCCGGTCATTCAGCAGCATTGCGTCGCAGTCCCGACAATATGCTAAATTAATAGCACTGCGACGCTACTTTAAATTGTTATTAGTGTTGAATCGCAATCTGACAAGATTGCCACTTTGAGTAGCTCCGGGTTGCGCCTCCGCAACCCGGAGAATAGGGTTAGAACGATAATGAATCTGCAAAGATTCTTCTCTGATGAACAGAAAAATCTTTGCAGATTCATTTATTGGTACATTTTACCGTGGGTTGCACAGTGGCGCAACCCACGGCTACTCAAGGAAAAATCCTATCGGATTTATTTATCTTTAGTGCGCGTCTCTGATGCTTTTTCTCTCCTCTCCCTACACTGAGACGCGGGGGCATGGCCTCTCCGCATTGCGTCGCTGCCATGAGGGCGGACTAATTGCATTGCGTCGCTGACGCGGTTGTGACCATGTCGTCGCCGGTCAGGAGGGTGATGCTGCCGTCGGGGTTGTAGATGATAATCGAGGTCGAGGCAGAGCCGTCGTCAGAGACTGAGGTGGAGGTTGAAATCGAGGTTGACGATGAGGATGTGTCATTATCGTCACGCCAATGAAAACGAGCTGCCGGTTCGTGCCGACGTTCCTGTCGACGCTCGACTGAGACGACCCACTGGTGGGAGTCTTGCTTGACAATAGAGTAGCTGTCGTAGGTTACCGTTTTGTCTTTGACCGTCTCAAACTCCACGCGGTAATAGACAACGCCCTGATTGAGCTGCTGTTCAAACTTGCTGGCCTTGGAACGCTCGTTGAGCGCGGCTTGGATAAATCGGTTGGCGATGTTTTTGTCTTTGACAATAAAAATTTTGTTAAAGCCTACGAGTTTGCCGTTGACACGCTTTTCGTTGATGCTCGCGGTGGCAATTCGGGACTCATCGGAAACAGCCGACTCGATTTTTTCCACAACAGAAATCAACGACCCTTGTGCGAGAGCCACGGTTGCCGTCATGGCGAAAAATATTGTTGAAAACAGGAAACGTATCATCTTTATATGTCAATTAAAGTTGTTATGGCGGTTAACGATATCTCTCACGATGGGGTTGTCCATGTCGAGCTGGTCTTCAAGCGAGGGGGCGGTCACGCCGGTGGCGCCGACCGAGGCAAATTTACGCTCGGCGCGGTCAAATATTGCCTGAAGTTTCATTGACTCTGACTCGACAATGGCGGGGTCGGTCACTATTTCCCCGTTGATAACGACATAGGCAGTCTCCTCGACACGGTCGCCGGGACGGAAGAAGGTGAACCCGACGGTCAGCAGCAGGGCGAAGGATGCCGCTACCGAAATCCATTGCCAACGGCGCAGTCGCGGCAGCGCGACCGAGGGGCGACGGGCTGTCTGAGCCACGGGGTCGAGCGACTCGTCAAGACCTGCTCCGAACCACGCGAACATCCCGCGCATCTGCTCGACTTCGGCCGGGAGCGTCCCTGAGGGATGCGCGGCATAAAAGCGATAGATGGCCTCCTCCTCGGCGAGGGTCGTCTCGGCGGCGAGGAATCGCTCGATGGCTTGGCTGATATTTGTCAAATCTATGCTGTTCATATTTTTTCGGTTGTTTTCAGATAGAGTTCTTTAACGTTCTGGCGGGCACGGGAGAGGGTGACGCGGATAGCGTTGGGTGTCGAGCCTGTGACGGCGGCAATCTCGCTGATTTCCATTCCGTCGACATGGCGCATCCTCAACACTGCCTGCTGCCCCGAGGGGAGGGAGGCGAGGAGGGACATGGCGCGATTTTCTGACTCTTCGCGGATAATGGCATCCTCGGCACTCATGGCTGTATCGCCGATGTCAACATCGGTAATATCGTAGCCGCGGACGGCCGACACCCGTTTGAGCAGGTCGATGGCGCGGTTGCGTGCAATCACCATTGCGAGTGCCTCGACCGATGTGTAGGCATCAAGACGGTCGCGCATCGACCACAGCTTCAAGAGGGTGTCCTGAGCCACATCGTCGGCAAGGTCAGTATCGCCCGAGTCGGCCGATATTTTTCTGACCATTCCGACAATGCGCTGCCGCAGCTGCGGTGCCATCGTCTCAAAGTCTTTCTGCTCCATAATCACTTATAAGACGATTGTGTGGGTTAAAAATTACACTTGCATGTAATTTTTTTGGTTTAAGGTTTAGATAAGTGATGTTATAGAAATGTTTAAGGTTTAGATAACAGCACAAAAACCATTATCTAAACCTTAAACCTAAACTTTAAACCAAATAACGCGAAACGTTATTTATTGGCGCGTTTGCGTTCAAGCTCGTCAAGGATGATTTTGCGGAGGCGCAGATGGTGGGGTGTTACCTCGACATATTCGTCTTCCTTGATGTATTCGAGAGCTTCTTCAAGAGAGAACACAACCGGGGGGATGATGCGGGCCTTGTCGTCGGCACCCGATGCGCGCATGTTGGTCAGTTTCTTTGACTTGGTGACGTTGACCACGATGTCGTTGTCCTTGGCGTTCTCGCCCACGACCTGTCCGGCATACACTTCTTCCTGAGGGAAGATGAAGAACTTGCCGCGGTCCTGAAGTTTGTCAATGGCGTAGGCATAGGCGGTTCCGGCCTCCATCGCGATAAGCGAGCCGTTGGTGCGGCGCTCGATGTCACCTTTCCACGGCTGGTATTCAAGGAAACGGTGAGCCATGATGGCCTCGCCCGCGCTGCCGGTCAGGACATTGTTGCGCAGACCGATGATTCCGCGCGAGGGGATGTGGAATTCGAGAAGGATGCGGTCGTTCTGAGTAATCATCGACACCATTTCGCCCTTGCGGCGTGTCACCATGTCGATAATCTTGGATGAATATTCCTCGGGGACATTGATGGTGAGCAGCTCGACAGGCTCGCATTTCGTGCCGTCGATTTCCTTTATGATAACCTGCGGCTGGCCTACCTGAAGCTCGAAACCCTCGCGACGCATGGTCTCGATGAGTACCGACAGGTGAAGCACGCCACGCCCGAAGACGGTCCACACATCCTCGTGGTCGGCCTTGGAGACACGGAGCGCGAGATTGCGGTCGAGTTCCTTGGCAAGACGGTCAGCGATGTGGCGCGAGGTGACATATTTGCCGTCGCGGCCGAAGAACGGACTGTCGTTGATGGTGAAAGTCATCGACATGGTGGGCTCGTCGATAGCGATGCGGGGCAGCGGTTCGGGGTTCTCAAAAGCAGCAACGGTGTCGCCGATTTCAAAGCCTTCGATTCCGACGAGGGCGCAGATGTCGCCGCTCTTGACTGATTCGACTTTCTTGCGGCCCATTCCTTCAAAGACATGCAGTTCCTTGATGCGCTGTCTTACTGAGGTGCCGTCTTTCTTGCACAGGGCGATGTCCATGCCCTCGCGCAGCTCGCCGCGGTGGACGCGGCCGATGGCGATTCGGCCCACATAGCTTGAGTAGTCAAGCGATGTTATGAGCATCTGTGCGTCGCCGTCGAGAGTCTTGGGTTCGGGTATATATTTTATAATCGCGTCAAGGACGGCGTTGATATTGTCGGTGGGAGTGTTGTAGTCATCGCTCATCCATCCCTGCTTGGCCGATCCGTAGATTGTCGGGAAATCGAGCTGGACCTCGGTCGCGTCGAGGTGGCACATCCGGTCGA
>CAMWRO010000197.1 GCA_947176615.1 uncultured Porphyromonadaceae bacterium | reverse complement strand
GAATCGGATGGTATGGCGACCTCGGCAATTTCCTTGTCATGCCCACGACCGGCCCGCTCCACACCTTCAAGGGGCTCGACAGCGACCCTGACGGCGGCTACCGCAGCCGTTTCAGCCACGAGCGCGAGCATGCGGCCATTGACTGCTACAGCGTCGTGCTCGACGACTACGGCATCAAGGCCGAGCTTGCAGCCGCACCCCGCTCGGGCATGTTGCGTTTCACCTATCCCGAGGCCGAGACGGCAAGAATACAGATTGATCTCGCGCGGCGCATCGGCGGAACATCGACCGAGCAGATGGTGGAAAAGGTCGACGATTACACCATTCAGGGCTGGATGCGCTGCACCCCCGACGGCGGCGGCTGGGGCGACGGTGGCGGCAACGGCAACTATACGGTCTACTTTTACTGTGTGTTTGACCGCCCGCTGAAGAACTACGGTGTGTGGAGCGCGACGATTCCCGAGGGCACCGACCGCCACAACCGGTCAAATGATGATCCCGACTATCACAATCTCATCAGGAACGCCCGCATCGTGGCCAACCCTCAGAAAGTGCGCGGCAAGCACCTCGGATTCTTTACCGAGTTTCCCACCCGCAAGGGTGACAAGGCGATGATGAAGGCCGGAATATCCTTTGTCAGCATCGACGGGGCGCGCCGCAACCTTGAAAGCGACATCAAGGGGTGGAACTTTGACGCTGTGCGCAAGCAGGCGCGGCGTCTGTGGGCCGACGCGATGTCGCGTGTCTCGGTCAAGGGTGGCGAGAGGGAGAAAACCATCTTCTACACCTCGCTTTACCACACACTGATTGACCCGCGCTGTTTCAGCGACGTTGACGGCGCATATCCCGGCGCCGACGGCAAGGTGCATCATGCCGACGGATTTGTCTATCGCACGGTGTTCAGCGGCTGGGATGTGTTCCGCAGCCAGTTCCCGTTGCAGACCGTCATCAACCCGCGCCTTGTCTCTGACGAAATCAATTCGCTCATCCAGATGGCCGACCTCAGCGGCCGCAAATATTATCCCCGCTGGGAGTTCCTGAACTCCTACTCGGGGTGCATGGTGGGCAACCCCGCTGTCTCGGTCGTGGCCGATGCCTACAACAAAGGAATCCGCACCTATGATACCGACCGGGCCGTGGAGTATGCCATAAACTCGGTGCGCAAGTTCGGCACCAACGAGCATGGTTTCGTGCCCGGCAGTCTCTCGGAGACACTCGAATACTGCTATACCGACTGGTGTGTGGCCTCGATGCTCCACAAGATGGGACGACACGACGATGCCCGCGAGTTTGACCTCAAGGCGCAAGCCTACCGCAGCGTGTGGGACGACAGTGTGAAATGGTTCCGCGCGCGTCTGTCCGACGGCTCGTGGATGCCTTGGCAGGGGCGCAAAGTACACTGGCAGGGATGTGTCGAGAGCAATAATTATCAGCAGGGATGGTTTGTCCCCCATGACATCGACGGCCTGAAAGAGCTGATGGGGGGTGAGGCGGAATTTGAACGCAATCTCGTGGCCTTTATGGAGGGAGCCGAGGATAAATTCCGGTGGAGTGACTACTATAACCACCCCAACGAGCCTGACCACCATGTGCCTTTCATGCTCAACTACACGTCGCGCCCGTGGCTGACGCAGTACTGGACTCGCCGCATCTGTGACGAGGCTTACGGCGATGATGTCTACGGCCTGTGCGGCAACGAGGACGTGGGGCAGATGTCGGCATGGTACATCCTCGCCTCGATGGGATTCCACCCCGTGTGTCCCGGAAGTGACCGTTATGAGATAACATCGCCGGTCTTTGACCGGGTCGACATTACCCTCGACCCCGATTTCTATACCGGCAGGAAATTCACCGTCATCGCCCGCAACAACAGTCCCGCCAATGTCTACATCAAGTCGCTGCGCCTCAACGGCCGGCCGCTTGACCGCCTGTGGATTACCCACGACGAGATAACCTCGGGCGGCGTCCTTGAGATGGAGATGACAGCGGAGAGCAGATAACAGATAACAAATAACAAATAAAAAATAACAAATGGCGGAGACATCGTTGAAGTGTCCCCGCCATTTTTATCTGTTATTTTTTATTTGTTATCTTTTATCTTTTATCTGTCATTCGTCATTCGTTTTGTGGCGGAGGAGGAAATCGGCGACGGCGAGGGCGATGGAGGGGAGGCCGCGTGGCATCTCGCGGTCAAGGATGGTGTACATGTTGTCTCGGTCGTTTTTGTAGAGGTCCATGACACGCATGTATTGGTCGCGGGTGATGATTGACGAGAAGTCGGTCAGTCGGTCTTCGCGTATGAGCTGGGCGACGTGGGAGCAGACGGTGGTGAATTTTATCCCCTTGACCTCGGCAATCTGCTGAAGGGTATATCCGGCGTTGATGAGCAGCAGGGTTTCTTCGGCGCTCATGCCCGTGCCGAGTTTTTCGGTGATGCCTTTGAACCGGCGGATGGCCATGACAAAAGGTTTCCAGTACTTGACGGTCTTTTTCTCGCCTACGCCCTCGACGGTAGAGAATGTTTCCATGTCGAGAGGCTCGATGCGCACCATTTCGAGCAGGGTCTTGTCGGAAAACACGAGGTAGGGAGGCAACGATTCCTTGCGGGCGAGCTTGAGGCGCACGTCTTTCAGTTCGGCGAGAAGTCGCTCGGCAGGTGATAGGACTTCTTCGGCTTTGGCGGCCTTCTTCTTGCGGGCCGCATGCGATGCCGATTCCTCGGGGATGTACCGGGCGAGGGTGACCGATGAGCGGTCACGCAGGACGGTCGCGCCGTAGGGGGTTATCTTCAGGTGGTTGTTGTCGTTGTAGGCGATGTCGATGAGGCCGAGCTGGATGAGCTGTGACAGGTAGTGGTTCCACTCGGCGCGTGACAGGTCGCGGCCCGCGCCGTAGGTCTTGATGCGGTCAAATCCCTTGGCCGAGATGTCGGAGCGCGCCATGCCGCGCAGGATGTCGTTGAGCATCGAGAATCCCGCGCCCCCCTCGGTGCGGATTATCGCGCTGAGGGCTTTCTGGGCGATGATGGTGCCGTCGAAACGCTCGGGCGGGTTGAGGCACACGTCGCAGTTGCCGCAGTCGTGGTCGACAGTCTCGTTGAAGTAGCTCAGGAGCACGCGGCGGCGGCACACCGATGACTCGGCAAACTCTTTCATGCGCATGAGCTTCTCGTTGTTGATTGACTGCTGCCCGCTTTCGTCGACAAAGCTCTGCCGGGTGACAACGTCGGCATAGGAGTAGAACATTATCGCCTCGGCTTTTACGCCGTCGCGCCCGGCACGTCCTATTTCCTGATAATAGCTTTCGATGTTGCCGGGCATGTTGTTGTGGATGACCCAGCGGATGTTGCTCTTGTCGATTCCCATTCCGAATGCGACGGTGGCGCAGACTACCTGTACCTCGCCGTTGATAAACTTGTCCTGAGCGGAGTTGCGCTCGGTCACGGAGAGTCCTGCATGGTATACCACCGACTTGTAGCCGCGAGCCAGCAGCTCGTTGTGGACACTTTCGGCTCCCTTGCGGCTGATGCAGTAGACGATTCCGGCGTCGCGGCTGTATCGCTCGATCATGGAGCAGATGAAGGAGATGCGGCGTTTGGTGCCGGGGTTGGGGATGACGCGCAGCGATATGTTGGGCCGGTCAAAAGAGCCGATGAACACGGCAGGGTCACGCAGTCGCAGCTGCGTGGCGATGTCGGTGCGGGTCAGGCGGTCGGCGGTGGCCGTAAGTGCCATTACGGGGACATGGGGATATATTTCCTTGATGCGGGCAAGGCGAGTGTAGTCGGGGCGGAAGTCGTGGCCCCACTGGGATATGCAATGGGCCTCGTCGACGGCGATGAGGCTTATGTTGAGCATCGTCGACCATCGGTCAATCTCCATGAGCAGCCTCTCGGGCGAGATGTAGAGAATCTTGATGCGGCCGGTTGCGAGTTGCTCCAGTATCTCGCGGTTCTCGGTGTCGCTCTGCATGGAGTTTACGGCAGCGGCGGGGATGCCGTTGGCGGTCAGCGCGGCCACTTGGTCTTTCATCAGCGCGATGAGCGGGGAGATGACGATAGCGACTCCGTCGGCCATCATGGCGGGAATCTGATAGCATATTGACTTTCCGCCGCCTGTGGGCATGAGCACCACGCAGTCGCGGCGCATGGTCACGGCTGTGATGATGTCGAGCTGCATGGGGCGGAATGAACTGTAGCCGTAGAATCGGCGCAACAGTGCGGTCGCGCGTGACTCGATGTCGGCGGGAGTGATGACGTTCTGTACCATCGTGGTAAACGTGTTGGGGACTTAAAAGGCGTTTTTCTCGCCTTGGAAGGCGTTGATTATGGTGCGGATTATAATCTTGATGTCGAGCAGCAGGGTCCAGTTCTCGATATACCAGATGTCGTGTTCGACGCGCCGTTCCATCTGCCACAGCTCCTCGGTCTGCCCGCGGTAGCCGCGCACCTGTGCCCAGCCGGTTATTCCGGGTTTCACGATGTGGCGCACCATGTACTGGCCTATGAGTGCGCTGTAGTCCTCGGTGTGTTTGAGCATGTGGGGGCGGGGACCCACGACCGACATGTCGCCGAGCCACACGTTGATGAACTGTGGCAGCTCGTCGATGCTCGTGCGGCGCAGGAAGTCGCCGAGGCGTGTCTTGCGGGGGTCGTTCTTGGTGGCCTGAACCTTGTCGGCGTCAACGTTGACTTTCATCGTGCGGAATTTCCAGCAGAGGAACTCCTGCCCCATGTAGCCGGTGCGTTTCTGCTTGAAGAAGACCGGTCCGGGCGACGAGAGCTTGATGGCGATGGCCACGGGGATGAACACCAGCGGGGAGAAGATGAGGAAGATGGATGACACGGTCAGGTCCAGAGCTCGTTTCAGGGCCGAGTTGACGGGGTTGTTGAGCGGGTTCTTGCGCATGATCATGACCGGGGTCTGACCGATTGCGCTGAGCGTGAAGGTGTGGTTGAGGTAGCGCGACACGCTCGGGACGAAACGGAACTGTGCCATGTGGCGGTCGCAGACGGCAAGGGTCTCCTTGACCGCCTCCTCGTTTTCGCCGGGGATGGCGTAATAAACTTCGTCGATGGCGTTGTCGCGGACAAAGCTGTCGAGCATGTCGAGCCCGCCGCGGTAAAGCTGCTTGGCGGGGAAGTCGGGGGGACACCATGTGTCGATGAACCCGAGGCAGCGGTAGCCGAACCCCATGTCGCTGCACATTTCCTCATAGAGCCGTCGGGCCGCCGAGCCGCACCCGACGATGAGGACGCGGCTGAAGTTGCGTCCGCGCCTGCGGAAACGTTTCTCAATCATGCGCGACGCGGTGCGCCACAGCAGCAGCGCGGCAGCCTCGATGCCGAAGAACTCGACAAACATCCACCACGGCACCGCGTCAATCTCGGCGAGATAGAGCAGGGTGGTGAAAATCAGCAGGTGTCCTATTGCCGAGACGAAGGCGTTGCGCATGACATGCTGCATCTGGACGGCGCGTATGCGGAACGTGTCGCTCATGGCGAATGCCACGGGGAAGTAGGAGAGGTTGAGCAATACCCACAGGATGCGGCCGCACCAGTCGGGAACCCCGGGACTGATGAGGAATGTCAGCAGATAGACCGCGTTGATGATGACGAAGTCCACCACTGTGAAGATTGCAGGAATGAATTTGCCGTAGTTGCCTCGCGGACTCATTTAGTTTAAGAGGTTGTTTAATAACAAATGTTAACCCAAAGTGGTAGCATCTTTCAG
>CAMWRO010000196.1 GCA_947176615.1 uncultured Porphyromonadaceae bacterium | reverse complement strand
CTGTAACCTTCTGATCCGTAGTCAGATGCTCTATTCAGTTGAGCTAAGGAGCCTTGCTCTCTCGCAATTGCGATTGCAAAGTTACAACTTTTTGGTTAACCTACCAAAAGTTTTAAAAGATTTTTACATTTATTTTTCCAAAAGGAATCGGGCGAGAGATTCAAAATCCGAAAAAGAGTAATCGGCATCGCGACATTCGCCAAAACCATATGTGACATGAGCCATCGGTATACCGGCGACATGTGATTGGTCGCAATCGCCCTGTGTATCACCGATATAGACAGGAGATTTAAAGCCATTACGACGGGCGAGCAGGGCAATATTGCCCGACTTGGGAAGATGCGTCTCACCATTGGTCAGCGTATCGGTGACATATGCCGACAAGCCTGCAAATGTCAGAAAATTTCTCAATCCGTCAGGGCCGCAGTTGCTGACCATGTATATAGAATAGCGGTCGGCCAGCCGCGGGAACCACTCGGCCACGCCCGGATAGAGCCGGCCGCCAAGCACGGGCATCATCTCGCTGTCATAGCGCGCCAACCTGTCATAGGATTCACCCGTCCTGTCAGAAGGAAGAAACGACGCGATACTCTCGACAATCTCTTCAAGCGGCTTTCCCATGTAGCGCAGGAGGTCATCACGGGTGACCGAAACGGAATACCCCATCGATTCAAATGTCCTGTTCCACACAGCCACATAGCTGTCGACGGCATCCCACAGCGTGCCGTCCATGTCAAATATCAAGCTGTCAAATTTCATCTTACCGGAACAATTGAAACCCCTACCTGTTCAACGCCGTGCAACGTGTCGACGCGCATGATGTGACGCACAGTCACGGGGCGGCGCATATCGACAGCGGCATTTTCGGCCACTACCGCCTCTTTCTGATAGTCGGCCCCGAAACCGTTTCCGAGCCAACGCCCATAGACATCGGCAAGAGGGATGTTGACGGTGTCGCGACGCGAAACCCCGTCGGGAGAGGAATGTGAAACCTCAACCCACAGATTGGAATAAGGGTAATTATTATCGTGCCGCACCGCGATTTTTATCGCCGCCGTCATGACCGAGTCATTCAGCATCGAGTCAGGGGCAAAGGTCAGAGTATCCCCGTAGGCCCATCCCTCGTCGGCAACAGTCGAGTAGCAGCTATAATCATTGTGCCCGGGAGAACAGGCTCCCAAGCACAATGTTATTATCAATATGAACGGCGCAAATATTCTCATTGCTGAGGCGGTTGTTGCGGAGTCTGACCGCCATGCGGTTTCTCGCGGTTTTCACCAGTGTCGCGCTGCGGACGCTCGCGTCGTTGCTGCTGGCGGTTGTTATCGCCCTGACGAGGCTGACGAGGCCCATTGTTGCGCTGCGCCCCCGCGCCGTCGCCCTGACGAGGCGGGCGGTCGCCCTGCTGAGGTTTCGGCCTGCGCTGAGGCTTGGATGGTGCTCCATCACCCTGACGCTGCTCGCCCTTGGGATTCTGCTGACGGTCTCCCTGACGCGGTTTTTCGCCGCCCGGCGCTCCGTTGCCGTTACCGTTGTTATTGTTTTTCCTGCGCTTTTTCTTCTTGGCTTTGTCAAAGCGGGTCAGGCTGTCTTGTTCAAGCAAGTCGCTCGACGGCTTGTTCTTGGCAGCATCCTCGCCATCGCGTTTAAGCTGCGAGGGTTTCTCGCCGCGCTTGTTCATCTCGATAATCTCGAATGCACGGGGCGCGTCAATGGTGACAAGGTTGGCAGCGACTGACTTGTCAGAAGAATAGGTAATCTCTTTCTTGAATATGTCGGTCTTGAAGTGATACCATGTACCGTCAGTGGTTTCAAGACGCACATCCTTGGGCGGCATGCGCCGCGCACTCTCGACATAGGTATCGACCTCGAAGTTCAGGCAACATTTCAGTTTGGCACACTGCCCCGCAAGTTTCTGAGGGTTAAGGGAGATGTCCTGATAGCGGGCCGCGCTCGTCCCGACCGACACGAAAGTGGTCATCCAGCTCGCGCAGCACAGCGGACGGCCACACGACCCGATACCGCCGATGCGTCCGGCCTCCTGACGGGCACCGATCTGTTTCATCTCGATGCGCACCTTGAATGTCTCGGCAAGCACTTTGATGAGCTGTCGGAAATCGACGCGCTCGTCGGCGATATAATAGAAGATGGCTTTGTTGCCGTCGCCCTGATACTCGACATCACCTATTTTCATGTTGAGATGAAGACTCTCGGCTATCTTGCGGGCGCGAATCATCGTGTCGTTCTCGCGGGCCTTGGCCTCGTGATATTTCTCGACATCGGCAGGCTTGGCGATGCGGAACACGCGGCGTATCTCGGCATCACTCTTGACATTGGCCCGTTTCATCTGAAGTTTCACGAGCTGACCGGTAAGGGTCACCGTGCCGATGTCATGGCCGGGAGATGCCTCAACGGCCACCAAATCGCCGATTGCAAGGTCAAGGTTGGTCGAATTACGGTAGAAACCTTTGCGGGTATTTTTGAACTGGACTTCGACAATGTCACAGTCGGCCATTCCGCCGGGGATGTCGGCCAGCCAGTCAAAACAATGCAATTTTCCACGGGGCACGTCACTGCATCCCCGTCCGCAACATCCGCCCGACTGACATCCCTCGCCATCGGCGCGGGCAGCGGCAGAGGTCCCGGAGGGCTGCACGCGGGCGGCCTCCTCGTTTTTTTCGGTATCCATAGGCCGCAATCTTTATTTGGCGAAACTTACCGAGCGGGTCTCGCGGATTACGGTAATCTTTACCTGTCCCGGATAGGTCATCTCGTCCTGAATGCGCTTGGCGATTTCTCCCGACAGTTTTTCGGTCTCCACATCGTCAATCTTGTCAGCGCCGACAATCACGCGCAATTCGCGACCGGCCTGAATGGCGTAGGTCTTGATAACGCCGGGATAGGACAGTGCGAGCTGTTCAAGGTCATTGAGACGCTTGATATAAGCCTCGACGATTTCGCGGCGGGCGCCGGGACGGGCACCCGAAATAGCGTCACACACCTGCACGATGGGGGCGAGCAAGGTTGTCTGCTCGATTTCGTCGTGGTGGGCACCGATAGCATTGCAGATTTCGGGTTTCTCCTTATATTTTTCGGCGAGTTTCATGCCGAGAAGCGCGTGGGGCAGCTCGGGTTCCTCGTCGGGCACCTTGCCGATGTCGTGGAGCAGTCCGGCACGACGCGCTTTCTTGGGGTTCAGGCCGAGTTCCGATGCCATGATGGCACAGAGGTTGGCAGTCTCGCGCGAGTGCTGCAACAGGTTCTGGCCGTAGCTTGAACGGTATTTCATTTTGCCGACAAGGCGGATAAGGTCGGGGTGAAGTCCGTGGATGCCGAGGTCGATGGCTGTGCGCTTTCCGGTCTCGACGATTTCCTCCTCGATCTGCTTGCGCACTTTTGCAACCACCTCCTCGATGCGGGCGGGGTGTATGCGGCCGTCGGCCACAAGCTGGTGCAGGGCCAGACGCGCGATTTCGCGGCGCACGGGGTCAAAACCCGAGAGGACAATCGCCTCGGGAGTGTCGTCGACTATAATCTCGATACCGGTGGCAGCCTCAAGAGCGCGGATGTTGCGACCCTCGCGGCCGATGATGCGGCCCTTGATTTCGTCGGAATCAATGTGGAATACAGTGACCGAGTTTTCAATCGCGGTCTCGGTGGCAAGACGCTGAATCGACTGAACCACGATGCGCTTGGCCTCCTTGTTGGCGGTCATCTTGGCCTCGTCCATGATGTCGTTGATATAGGATGCGGCAGCTGTTTTGGCCTCGTCGCGCAACGACTCGATAAGTTTCTCCTTGGCTTCCTCGCTTGAAAGGCCCGAGATGTGTTCAAGGGTGTCTTGTGCAGTTCGACGCAGCCGTTCCACTTCCTCCTTGCGGTTTTCCAGTGCCGCCATCTGAGTTTCAAGATTTTGACGGGTCTGTTCGTTCTCGTTACGCTGCTTGGCGTTTTCGCTCTGCTGCTGGTTGAGCTGGTTCTGACGCTGCTTGATTTTCGACTCCTCGTTCTGAACGCGCTGCAACCGCTGGTTGGCCTGCTTTTCAGCGTCGGTTTTGATGCGGAGTTCTTCTTCGCGAGCCTCCAGCAGCTTGTTTTTCACTATTACCTCGGCTTCGCGCTCGGCCTCGTCAATGATATTTTTGGCTTGTGAACGCGCCGTGATTTTCTGTGTCAGCAAAATTATTGCGACGCCGATCGCAGCCCCGATCAAAGCGGCACATAGATAAAATAATATGACCATTTGTTACTTTTAGGAAGTTACAGTTAAAAATGTTAATAAAATTACCGCACGGCCCATGCATCCTATCCCGGCAGCCACGACTGACTGCGTAATAAAGGAAAAACAGGTCGTGCAGAAATATAGTTCTCGTCTCTTTCGGGGCGAGGAAATCATCACAACATCAATGACATAGCTGAATCATGGCATCGATTCCGGCAATTCCGGAAAAGCAGGACGGCATCATCCGTCAACTTCCATTCCAAGCAGCCGCTCGTCAAGGTCTTTTTCAAGCGAGGCAAGGGTCGACTCCACATCGGCCACACGCGCCTCATTGTCAAAATAGAGCTGCGCAAACCGGAATGCGACCATTGCGAGGATTTCTCCCGGGGTCTTATCTTTAAACCGCTTGGTCCAGTTGCGCCAAAGTTCGTTGATATTGGCTTCGGCGCGGCGCACTACTTCTTCTTCCTCGGGAGGAATCGAAAGATACATGCGCGGCTGGTCGGCAATGCGTATCGTTATATTCAGTTTATCTCTCATTGCATCATTGAGTTAATCGAGTGATGCAGTTGTCGATTTCCCGCACTAAACCTGAAATGAATGTCCTTGCCTTCTCGACATCCCTGTGATCGGGAACTGCCACTGAGGCGACACGGAGGTATTCAACCTGCCGGTGCAAATCGGATATTTCGCGCCGTGCCGCATCAAGCTGGCGTGTCAGTTCTTCAATACGCTCATCAGCAGCAAGTTTGCCTTGCCGCAAAAGGTCATATCGCTCAGTCAGCAGACCGGCTTTGACCTTTAATTTATCGATACGTTCTTGAAGAGCGACGGCCATTCTTTTCCAAATTTTCACAAAAGTAACATTTTTTTTTCATTCCACCACCAATTTGAAGATAAAAAAATTCAAGAATCTGCGCGGGATTCTTCAACACCCCCGTAACGCCGCACGTCTCCGGCCGATTTCAAGGAGTAACCGGGACTGCGCAATATCCCCATGCCTCAACCGAGACACCGGCAGCGCCCTTCCATCACCACCCAAAACGCTATACACCAGCCTGTTAACACAGACACAATTATTACACTATTGTTTCATTGTAACAATTTTGCAACATCAACCCACCACAAATAACCGTCTAATACACAGATAATTACACCTCATCGAAACTTATTTGTAACTTTTTATAAAAATTTTTGCCGCAAATATTTCAATTTCGGGACTTCATTTACTTAACTTTGGATTGTTCAACAGAACTAAAGTCAACTAAACGTTCAACTTTCTAACATCAAAACATCATGGGATCCAAGGAATTTCAAACAAAGCTGATGAGTCTTCAGAGCAATCTTCTGAACTTCGCCTACATGCTGACTTCCAACCGTGACAACGCCTACGACCTGCTTCAGGACACAACGCTCAAAGCGCTTGACAACGAAGACAAGTATGTAGACAACACCAACTTCAAAGGCTGGGTATTCACCATCATGCGCAACATCTTCATCAACAACTACCG
>CAMWRO010000195.1 GCA_947176615.1 uncultured Porphyromonadaceae bacterium | reverse complement strand
ACCCCCTAAGCCGTGATGGACAAGTACCGCAATCCGGCCAATCTTGAGGAATCAGAGCGTTACCCCAACGTCGACTGGCAGGATTACCTGTTCCGTGACAACGCTATGGCCTACAACGGCAGCGTGACAATCGGCGGCGGTACAAAGTTTGTGCGCTACTTCGCTGCAATCGACTTCGTTCATGAAGGTGACCTTTTCAAGGAACTCGACGGCGGTCGCGGCTACCAGACCGGTTTCGGATACAACCGCGTCAACGCCCGCTCCAACCTTGACTTCTCCCTCACCCCCACAACCGTCTTCAAGGTCAACATCGCCGGTTCAAGCGGTCAGAAACGTTCTCCGTGGCCTGCCGCAGGTAACAACTTCGACCAAGCCAACTGGAACGACCAGCAGATGTGGGCCGGTGCCTACACCACTCCCCCGGATGCATTCCTCCCCATCTATTCCGACGGCTCTTTCGGTTACTATCCCCAGTTCCGCTCTCAGGTCGCCAACTCGGCCGAGCTGCTAATGACCGGCGGATCATTCAAGACTACCCAGACTCGCATCAACACCGACTTCGTGCTTGAGCAGAAACTCGACTTCATCACCAAGGGTCTTAACTTCCGCGGTATGATTTCTTGGGACAACCGTTTCATGGAAGGCAACCGAGGCATCAACGACGCCTATAAGTCGCCCCAGCGCAAATGGATTAACCCCGCTACCGGCGAAGTATCGTTTGACCAGCCTCAGAACACGCTGACCCACTTTGACTACCTCCCGGGTAATTCATGGGGTATCGCTGCCGGCGAGATGCAGAACTGGAACACTATCCGCAACCTCAACTACCAGCTGCAGTTGAACTACTATCGCGAGTTTGGCGCGCATGATGTAGGTCTGACCGGCGTGTGGACCCGTCAGGAAATGGCAACAGGCTCCATGATTCCCATCCGCCGCGAAGACTGGGTGTTCCGTGCCACATATTCTTATGACGACCGCTATTTTGTTGAATACAACGGTGCCTACAACGGTTCCGAGAAATTCGGCAAGGGTTACCGTTTCGGTTTCTTCAACTCGGGCGCTATCGGATGGCGTATTTCTGAAGAAAAATTCTGGGAACCGATCCGCACATGGTGGGACACTCTCAAGTTCCGCGCCTCTTACGGTGAAATCGGTGACGATACCGGTGCCCGCTTCCTCTACATGGACCAATGGGCCTACGGAGGCAACACCAAGATGGTTCTTACCGGTTTCGGCAACGGTTACACTGACGGCTCGATTTACCAGTTCTACCGCCAGAGCGCGCTCGGCAACCCCGACGCCCACTGGGAAAAGGTTAAGAAGATGAACTTCGGTATCGACTACTCGTTCCTCAACGGTATGATTGCCGGTACAGTCGAAATCTTCAAGGACAAGCGTAACGACATCCTCATCAGCGGCGGTGACCGCTCGATGCCCTCTTATTTCGGCCAGACACCCCCGACCGCCAACCTCGGTAAAGCCGAAGTTTCGGGTTACGAGCTCGAACTCCGTTTCTCCAAAAACTTCACCCGCGATTTCCGTCTTTGGGCCAACTTCAGCATGACTCACGCCGCCAACAAGATTATTGACCGCGACGACCCCGAGCTGAAACCCGAATATCAGAAACAGGCCGGATATGCTATCGGTCAGTACCGCTCCCACATCAACGGCGGTTTCCTCCAGTCGTTTGACGAGCTCTACGGCAGCCCCGTCCATGATGTCGACAACGGCCACCGTCTCCCCGGCGACTACTATATCGTCGACTTCAACGGTGACGGCAAAGTCGATGTTCAGGACTCGGCTCCCTACGGTTTCTCAGGCACTCCGCAGAACACCTACAATGCCACCGTCGGCTTTGACTGGAAAGGCTTCAGCGCATTCGCCCAGTTCTATGGCGTTACCAATGTCACCCGCGACGTTAACCTCGTCAGCTTCAGCAACCACGTCAATAACGTGTATGACCTCGGCACATGGTGGGACGGAACATCGCTCGACGGCGACATCCTGATTCCCCGCTGGTACTCGTCGGCAAGCGCCTACTCCAACGGAACCCAGTACCTCTATGACGGTTCCTACGTCCGACTCAAGAACGTTGAAGTCGCCTATACATGGAACGGCGGCTGGATTAAGAAAATCGGTCTCAGCCAGCTGAAGGTCTATCTCAACGGCAACAACCTCTGGGTGTGGACCCGTATGCCCGACGACCGCGAGTCTAACTTCTCGGGCGGTTCCGGTTCAGGTGCCTACCCGACGATGCGCCGCTTCAACCTCGGCATCAAGTTCAACCTTTAATCATTCATGAAATTTATGAAAAGAATATATAACACCCTTGCGGTTCTCGGCACAGCCGTGGCGATGCTCGGCTCGTTCAGCTCCTGTGAGGACTATCTTGACAAGGAACCCGACAGCGACGTGTCGGCCGATGCCCCGTTCAAGAACTTCACCAACATGCAGGGTTACATCGAGGAAATCTACAACTGTATCCCCAACAAGGCTCAGTGCTTCTGGACTACGGCATGGAACCTCGGCGATGACGAGATTCAGAATCCTCAGGCCGACGGTATCATTATCCACCAGATTGACCTCGGCAACTATTTCGCATGGCAGAACAACGACCAGTTTTGGTTTGCTGCAAAGAAGAACGGTCTCGACCCCACTTCGGGAGATGCTTTCAACCACCGTCTCTACGGCCATGCTTGGTACTGTATCGCAAAGTGCAACAAGGCTCTCGCCTCGATTGAAGACAACTTTGTCGGAACCGCTGAGGAAAAGAACCTGCTGCTCGGCCAGATTTACTTCTTCCGCGCTTGGTGGCATTTCGAGATGATGGAATATCTCGGCGGCCTCCCCTACATTACCGAGGAGATTCCCGCAGGAGCGTCGCCCCGTTTCGAGCGCCTCAGCTATCTCGAATGCGCCGACCTCGCTGCCGCAGATTTCAAAAAAGCAGCCGAACTTCTTCCCGTCGACTGGGACAAGACCGATGCCGGAAAGAAAACCCTTGGCAACAACCAGTTGCGCATCAACAGGATTACTGCTCTTGCCTATCTCGGCAAAAACTATCTCTGGGCCGCAAGCCCGCTGATGCAGCACGGCGCTCAGACCGGCGGCACACGCACCTACGACTATGATCCGGAGTATGCACGTCTTGCAGCAAAGGCTCTCGGCGAGATTATCACCCTCGTCGAGAACGGACAGACTCAGTATGAGTTTGCATCGTTTGACTACAAGAACATCTACAACCACGAGAAGAACAGCGGTGTCGACTGGAGCTACAGCGAGTTGTTCTTCACAACAGGCCGCGCCGGCATCCAGCCCGGCGGCAAGGAGGCCCTCATGCGCGGTCCCTCGACAGGATGGAATTATACCCGTTATAACTATTCCCGCACATTCGGTCCCAACACTCTGTGTGCACAGGACAACCACATCCATCAGCCCACAGCCAACTATGTGAAGAACTACGGTATGGCCAACGGTCTCCCCCTCGATGACCCCGAGTCGGGTTTCGATCCCGCCCATCCTTGGAAAGACCGCGACCCCCGTTTCTATCATGACATCGTGTTTGACGGAGTGCAGTATATCAATGCCAAGCCTGATGCCGCCGACGTGGCAATGAAGTATGCCGGCCTCGCTACCGGCGGCTCCATGCGTGCCGTTGCCAACGCATCACGCACCGGTTACTTCTATCAGAAACTCGTCCCCCACATGTGTCAGAGATATGACCAAGGTACGGTCGACGATTATGGTAACGCTCCTCACGCCTATATCCCCTACATGCGTCTTGCCGACGTTTACCTGATGTATGCCGAGGCTTGTGCCGTCAGCGGCGGCCGCAACGGTAAGTCAGACAACTGCAGCTTTACCGCCGCCGATGCCATCAACCGTCTCCGTGACCGCGTGGGTGCGGGACATGTCGCCGACAAGTATAACGGCAACGCGTTTATGGACGAGGTGCGCCGCGAGCGCGCTGTCGAGCTTGCCTTTGAAGGTTTCCGTTTCAACGACCTCCAGCGCTGGCTGCTCCTGACCGAGCCCGAGTACACTGTCAAGACTTCTCAGGAGTTCATCCGTGTCGAGGATGAGACTTTCTTCGCCGAGAACGACCCCCGCGACGCACGCGTGGCCGAGTTCCGCGAGGAGGAGATTCTTACCCGCAACTTTGATTCCAAGCATTACTGGTTCCCGCTGTTGCGCGACGACACTTACATCTACGAGGGATTCACGCAGAACCCCGGATGGTAATTAAATCTAATTCCGTAACATTAGTGTAAATACTCAGTATGACATCTAAATATAAAACCATTCTTCCGATACTCGCCGGGGTCGCGCTTGGCAGCCTCAGTGCTGTAGCTGCTCCTGAAGAAAGCGTTGACACTCTCGGTGGCGACGATCTGGTGCAGGTCGCGTTCCGCAAGGTTGACCGCAATGAGCTTCTCGGCGGTGTCGAGGTTCTTGACATCGAGAACCTGCTCAAGAAGAACTATATCAACGACTTGAACGGCACAACCCTCAACGGCTATGTCCCCGGATATAACGGAAACTCGCTGTGGGGACTCGATGCCGACAATGCCGGTTTCCTCGTCCTTATCGACGGCGTTCCCCGCGACCTCAACAACATTCCCCCCACCGAGGTCAAGGAAATCACCTTCATGAAGGGTTCTCAGGCAGTAGTGCTCTACGGCAGCCGTGCCGCCAAGGGTGTGATTTACATCACCACCAAGCGTGGTAAGGAAGGACCGCTGCGCGTCGATGCTCATGTCAACACCGGATGGCATGTCGCCAAAGCTTATCCCGAATACCTCGGTAGCGCCGAGTACATGACCCTCTACAACGAGGCCCGCGTCAATGACGGTCTCGGCATCCTCTACTCCCCCGAGGAAATCTACAAGACCGCGAGTCATGCCAATCCCTTCCGTTACCCCGACGTCGACATGTATTCGGGCAAGTATCTCAAGAAGTCTTACAACCGCACCGATGCCGACGTGGAAATCTCGGGTGGAAACCAGCGTGCCCGCTTTTACACCAACATCAACTACTACCGCGTGGGTGACTATATCGACTTCGGCGAGGCCAAGAAGAACTTTACCGACCGTTTCAGCGTGCGCGGTAATGTGGATGTGAACATCACCGACTGGATCAAGACAACCGTCGATGCCGCCGCCACGTTCTACAACGCCCGCGGTGCTCACAGCAACGATACGGGTGACTACTGGGCCAACGCGGCCGTGTTCCGCCCCAATCGCATCACGCCCCTCATCCCCGTCGACATGATCAATCCCGGCGCGACCGATGCCACCGGCCTCGTCGGTTCCAGCGGCAACCTGCGCGGCGGCATGTTCCCCGCCGGTACCACCGTTGATGCAACCAACATCTTCGCCGACTACTATTTCAAGGGTTACAACAAGTTTACCAGCCGTCAGTTCCAGTTCAATGCCGGTCTCGACATCGACCTTTACAAGCTGACCAAGGGACTGTCGTTCCACACCCAGTTTGCAGTCGACTACGCCACTTCCTATAACACAGGCTATTTCAACTCCTACGCCACCTTCGTCCCCACTTGGAGCGACTATAACGGCGTTGACGAAATCGTATCTATCCGTCAGGAAGGCAAGGACGAGCACTCGGGTGTTCAGAACATCAGCGATTCAAAGAGCAACCAGACCATCCATTTCTCGGCCAACTTTGACTATGCCCGCACTTGGAACGGCGTTCACAACTTCCATGCTCTCGCCGGTGTCAACGGA
>CAMWRO010000194.1 GCA_947176615.1 uncultured Porphyromonadaceae bacterium | reverse complement strand
CATCCGCGTTCACAACCGCTGCAAGATCACAGGCCGGCCCAAAGGCTACATGCGCCAGTTCGGCATCTCCCGAATCCAGTTCCGCGAAATGGCCTCAGCCGGCCTCATCCCCGGCGTCAAGAAAGCCTCTTGGTAATCCACAGTTCAGCCCCGGTGCCGACTGCCCGCGCTGCTGCAGACCACGTTAATCTCGTCATCCGCCCCCTCACCGAGGCGGGTGAGTGTCCGGAAAGCTCGTTACTCACCCCCGGTCCGGACCGCAGCCGAGCAGGCACTTAACGCTGACACCGCCACCTCTCTTCTCCCCACTAATCAAGACACAGTGAGTATTAAATATTGTTCGGAACAACCCGAATCAATTTAAACATTATTTTAAAATGACAGATCCTATAGCAGACTATCTGACAAGATTGAGAAATGCGATCAAGGCCAACCACCGCGTGGTCGAGATTCCCGCCTCAAACTTGAAAAAAGAAATCACCAAGATTCTCTTTGAACAAGGCTATATTCTTAACTACAAGTTTATAGAGGGTGAAACCCCCGCCGGAGTCATCAAGATTGCCTTGAAATATGACCCCACCGACAAGGTTAACGCCATCAAGAGCTTGGAACGCGTATCGCGTCCCGGCCTCCGCCGTTACACCGGTTACAAAGATATGCCTCGTGTGTTGAACGGACTCGGCATCGCCATCCTCTCAACTTCCAAGGGTGTTATGACCAACAAGAAAGCCCGCGACCTCAAGGTAGGTGGCGAGGTTCTCTGCTATGTTTACTAATCTAAATAGGAGGATACAGAATTATGTCACGAATAGGTAAAGCTCCCATTGAGATTCCCGCCGGTGTAACAGTCACCGTCGGCAACGACAACGTAGTGACCGTAAAAGGTCCCAAAGGCACCCTCACACAGAAAGTCAACCCCGACCTCCAAGTCAAGGTAGACGGAAACCACGTCATCTTAGAGCGTCCCACCGACGACCGCGAACACCGCGCACAGCACGGCCTTTACCGCGCCTTGATCCACAACATGGTTGTCGGCGTTTCTACCGGCTATCGCAAGGAAATGGAATTAGTAGGTGTAGGTTACCGTGCCACAGCTACCGGCCAAGTGCTCGAACTCTCGCTCGGTTACTCCCACGCCATATATATCAAGCTCCCGCCCGAAATCAAGGTTGAAGCCAAGACCGAGCGTAACAAAAACCCGCTCATCATCCTCGAAAGCGACGACAAGCAGCTCCTCGGCCAAGTGTGTGCCAAAATCCGCTCCCTCCGCAAGCCCGAGCCCTACAAAGGCAAAGGTATCAAGTTTGTCGGCGAGATTATCCGTCGCAAGTCGGGTAAATCGGCAAGTGCTAAATAATTAAACTGATTCAACCATGATTTCCAAGATACAAAGAAGAAACAAAATCAAGACCCGCATCCGCGGCAAAGTGTCGGGAACCGCTGCCCGTCCCCGCATGTCGGTCTTCCGTAGCAACAAGCAGATTTATGTTCAGCTTATCGACGACCTCGCAGGTGTAACAATCGCAGCTACATCTTCCAAGGGCATCGAAGAAGGAACCAAGTGTGAAATCGCAGCCAAGGTAGGCGAAGCTATCGCTCAGAAAGCCCTCGCAGCCGGTATCACCGAAGTGGTCTTCGACCGCAACGGCTACCTCTTCCACGGCAGAGTTAAATCATTGGCCGATGCCGCTCGCAACGGCGGTCTCAAATTCTAATCAACGATTATGGCTACAAAAAATAACAAAGTAAAATCAACCAACGATATCGAGCTCAAAGACCGTCTCGTTGCTATCAACCGCGTTACAAAGGTGACCAAGGGTGGTCGCACCTTCACCTTCGCCGCCATCGTCGTTGTCGGAAATGAAAACGGCATCGTAGGCTGGGGCCTCGGAAAGGCCAACGAAGTTCAGGCAGCCATCGCCAAAGGTGTTGAAGCCGCCAAGAAGAACCTCATCAAGGTCCCCGTTCACCGCGGAACAATCCCCCACGAGCAGATTGCAAAATTCGGAGGCTCGCGCGTCATCATCAAACCCGCAAGCCACGGTACCGGTGTAAAAGCCGGTGGTGCTATGCGCGCCGTGCTTGAAAGCGTCGGAATCACCGACGTGCTCGCCAAGTCAAAGGGGTCTTCCAACCCCCACAACCTCGTCAAGGCTACCATCGCCGCCCTCGGCGAACTGCGCTCGCCCGCACAGGTTGCACAAAACCGCGGCATCTCTGTCGAACAAGTCTTTAACGGTTAATACCTCACAAAGAAATGGCTAAGATTAAAATCACCCAGATAAAGAGCCGCATCAACGCACCCGCTGTTCAGAAGCGCACCCTTGATGCCCTCGGATTGAGAAAAATGCATCACTCGATTGTCCTTGAGGACACCCCCTCGGTGATGGGAATGGTAAACGCTGTGCGTCATTTGGTAGAAGTGACCCCCGCATAAGTTCAACTCTTTTTATAGAACAAAACAATTATGGATTTAAGTAATTTAAAACCCGCTGTTGGTTCCGTGACCCGCAAGACCCGTATCGGCCGCGGTCCCGGTTCAGGAAAGGGTGGAACATCTACCCGTGGTCACAAAGGCGCAAAGTCCCGTTCAGGCTACAGCCGCAAAATCGGTTTTGAAGGTGGCCAGATGCCCCTCCAGCGCCGTCTTCCCAAGTTTGGCTTCAAAAACATCAACCGCGTCGAATACAAGGCCGTCAACATCTGCGACCTCGAAACCATCGCCGCAACCGGTGTTGAGAAAATCGGCATCGCCGAGCTCGTGGCCGCTGGCCTCGTGAACGGCAAGCAGCCCGTCAAGATTCTCGCCAACGGCACGCTCACCCACAAGCTCGCTGTAGAAGCCAACGCCTTCTCCGCTGCCGCAGAGAAAGCAATCGTTGAAGCCGGCGGTTCCATCAACAAAATTTAATCCCCCTCCTCCCCACAATGCGATTTATTGAAACATTAAGAAACATTTGGACCATTGAGGAACTGAGAAAGCGCATCCTCGTGACCCTGTTGCTGGTACTCGTTTACCGCCTCGGTTGCTACGTCGTCCTCCCGGGAATCAGTCCCGCCGACCTCGACGCGCTCACCAAGTTCACCAACAAGAGCGGCCTGATGCAACTCCTCGACATGTTCTCGGGCGGCGCTTTCTCACAGGCCTCGATCTTCGCACTCGGTATCATGCCCTACATCACTGCATCCATCGTGATACAGCTCTTGGGCATGGTGCTCCCTTCATTCCAGAAGATGCAGCGCGAAGGCGAGAGCGGACGGCAGAAACTCAGCCAATACACCCGCTACCTCACCGTCCTCATCCTTGTGCTCCAAGGACCCGCCTATCTGGTCAACATCCAGTATCAGGTAAGCGCGGCCACCGGTAGCGCAACGATGGGAGCGTGGACGATAGCCTACCTCACTGTGATCCTCGCTGCCGGCTCCATGTTCATCATGTGGCTTGGCGAGCGCATCACCGACCGCGGCATCGGCAATGGTATCTCCTTCATCATCCTTGTAGGTATCATTGCCCGTCTCCCGGGAGCCCTCTTCTATGAATTTACATCGCGCCTTCCCGGAGCCACCGGCTCACAGGGCGGTCTGGTGATGTTCGTCGTTGAAATCGTGCTCCTGTTCGCTGTCACTGTCGGTGCCGTGCTCCTCGTGCAGGGAACCCGCAAAGTCCCCGTACAGTACGCCAAGCGCATCGTCGGCAACAAGCAGTATGGCGGAGCTCGCCAGTACATCCCCTTGAAAGTCAACGCAGCCGGAGTGATGCCCATCATCTTTGCACAGGCAATCATGTTCATCCCCATCACCCTCGCCGGATTCGGATCCTCTGAAGGCTCATCCGGATTCTACGCAGCGTTCTCCGACATCAACGGATTCTGGTACAACCTCGTTTACTTCATCCTCATTGTCGCCTTCACCTACTTCTACACCGCCATCACCGTGCGTCCCACCCAGATGGCCGAAGACATGAAGCGCAACAACGGATTCATCCCCGGAGTGAAACCCGGCAAGAAAACAGCCGAATACCTCGACTCAATCATGTCGCGCATCACACTTCCCGGCTCGCTGTTCCTCGGAATTGTAGCAATCCTTCCCGCTTTTGCCCGCTTCTTCGGCATCAGCCAGAACTTTGCCCAATTCTTCGGCGGCACATCACTGCTCATCCTCGTCGGAGTAGTCCTCGACACCCTCCAGCAGATTGAGTCACACCTGATGATGCACCACTACGACGGCCTGATGAAGGATGGAAAAATCAAGGGCCGTACAACCGGTTCGGCTTATTGATCCGTGTAACTGCTCGATAATTTTTGAAAAGAACCCCACCACTCTGTTTCTTCAATAAATGATCTATCTCAAGACACCCGAAGAAATCGAAAAAATGGTGCAGGCATGCACACTCGTGAGCCGCACACTTGGCGAAGTCGCCAAGTGGGTGGCTCCCGGTGTGACTACCCGCCGCCTTGACACCATAGCCCGCGAATTTATCCACGACAACGGCGGCAAACCCGCCTGTCTCGGCTATGGAGGGTTTCCCGGAACCCTTTGCATCGAAGTCAACGAAACCGTAGTCCACGGATTCCCCTCAGGCTACGAGCTTCGCGACGGCGACATCGTAGGCATCGACACAGTCACTGAACTCGACGGCTACAACGGAGACATGTGCTACACATTCCCCGTCGGCGAAATCGCCCCCGAAGTCATGGCACTCTGCGTGGCAACCAAGGAATCCCTCTACAAAGGCATCGAAGCAGCACAGGAAGGACGCCGCATCGGCGACATCGCCAACGCCGTCCAGACCTACTGCGAAACCCGAGGCTATACCGTAGTCCGCGAAATGTGCGGCCACGGCATCGGGCGCAAGATGCACGAAGACCCCGAAGTCCCCAACTACGGCCGCCGCGGCACAGGCCCCGTCCTGCGCACCGGCATGTGTATCGCAATCGAGCCGATGATCAACCTCGGCAGCCGCAACATCGTCATCGAGCGTGACGGATGGACCTGCCGCACCAAGGACCGCAAACCGTCGGCCCACTACGAGCACACCATCGCCGTCACGACCGAAGGCCCGCGCATCCTGACCACCTTTGACTACATCAAGGAATCCCTCGGTGACAGGTTCATCTGACAATTAATCGGCAACATTACAAGAATTAATATCCCTTACCACCTAAACACCAAGTATGGCAAAACAGTCAGCAATAGAACAGGACGGCGTAATCGTCGAGGCTCTTTCCAATGCCATGTTCCGTGTCGAGCTTGAAAACGGCCATGAAATCACGGCCCACATCTCAGGCAAGATGCGCATGCATTACATCAAGATACTCCCCGGCGACAAAGTGCGCGTAGAGATGTCACCCTACGACCTCTCCAAAGGCCGCATCGCCTTCCGTTACAAATAATGAAATATTAATAAAAATAATAAACCATAAATCAAGATGAAAGTTAGAGCTTCAATCAAGAAACGCACCCCCGACAGCAAAATCGTGCGTCGCAAGGGCCGTCTTTATGTGATTAACAAGAAAAACCCCAAATACAAACAGCGTCAGGGTTAATCACCGAATCTCCTCTCAACATCGTTGCTTGAGACTAATGGTTAAAATTTCCCAATGATTTCTAAATTGTATTTCATTGGGGAGTTTTTACGCTGTCTCTCTGCAAAATAATTATTAACTTTGCACAAAAATTTTAGTCAAGTATAATATGGCAGTACGAATAGTGGGAGTTGACCTCCCCCAGAACAAAAGAGGTGAAATCGCCTTGACTTACATTT
>CAMWRO010000193.1 GCA_947176615.1 uncultured Porphyromonadaceae bacterium | reverse complement strand
GCTGCAAGGAGGCGGAAAAATTCGCTGCCGAGCATCCCTTTGCCGAGTGACTCGTGGCGGTCAACCTTGGAACCAAGACCTGTTTTGGTGTCATTGAGGTGCATTCCTGAAAGATAACGGAACCCGATGACGTCGTCAAAAGTTTTCCATGTCTTCTCATACCCTTCGGGAGTTGACAGGTCATATCCGGCTGCAAAGGCATGACAGGAGTCAATGCACACCCCGACTCGCGATTTGTCTTCGACATGGTCGATAATGCGGGCAATCTGTTCAAAGGTATAGCCGAGGTTGCTGCCCTGTCCGGCAGTGTTCTCGATAACAGCCTTGACTCCCGACGTTTTGTCGAGGACGATGTTGATTGACTCGGCAATCAGGTCGAGGCAGGCATCAGTCTCGATAAGTTTCAGATGACTCCCGGGATGAAAGTTGAGTAACTTCAACCCAAGTTGCTCGCATCGTTTCATTTCGTCAAGAAACGCGGCTCGCGATTTTTCGAGTTTCTCGGCATCGGGAGACCCGAGGTTGATGAGATAACTGTCGTGGGGCAGGATGACGTCAGGGGTATAGCCATAGGTCTCACAGTTCAGTTTAAACGCATCAATTTCAGTTTCCTTTAACGCAGGGGAAGTCCAGCGGGAGGGATTGCGGGTAAAAAGCGCAAACGATTTCGCTCCTATCAGATGTGCGTTGACAGGTGCCTGACTGACTCCGGCCTGTGCCGATACATGTGCTCCAAAATATTTCATCTACACTTACAAATTTTACGCATTATGCTACAAATTTACAAACATTTTTTGTAGTCGGCAAATTTCTTGAGAAACAATGGTTAAAAAACGCAAAAAGGCTATGCCCGTTAAGGCTATAGATGGAATAATTATTATTTTTGCAGCGTTATGTCAACCTCTCTGAGCAAGAAATATTATACAATCGGCGAGACTGCCGATATATTGAATCTCCCGGCTTCGACATTGCGTTACTGGGAGAGCGTTTTCCCGATGATTCGCCCGCAGCGCACATCCCACGGGAGACGCACCTATACTCCGTCAGATATTGAAAAACTGCGTATGGTCAAGTATCTTCTCCACGATCGCGGGATGCACATCGAGGCGGCACGCGAGGAGTTGAAACGCAATCGCGACGGGGTTTTAAAGCACTCCGAGGCTATTGACACTCTAAAACGAGTGCGCGCCGAGCTCGTTTCGGTGCTCGACGCGCTGCATGCGTTAAGATAGAAGCCGATTGAAGGCTGCTATTTTATCTCTCCCTGACGAGTGAGTACATACTCGATGTCAGAAATCTCAAATTTAAGTATGGGGCCTTTTATTTTAACGTCGTCAAGCTGTCTGACCGACATGTAGTGCATCTCTGCATCGCGGCGTAGTTGTGCGGCAATATTGGCCGTGACTTCTCTGCGCAGCGAGTCGACCTGCGGAATGTTTTGGTCAGTGAAAATATCGTTGGAGACAGTGACTGCCTCGGGGTCGACTTTCACCTGAAGGCTCTTGGGGTCAAGAACGAGGGCAATTTCATCGTCGTCAATGACTGTCCATGTGCCTTGGATTGATGTTGTCGCCGCTGCTGATATGGATACCGGGCTGACGGCTACCGGAATGTTTGACGAAACATTGCCGGTGATGGTCACATTGCCGTTTTTAGCTTTTGGGTTGACCTCGTCGGGGGTGAAGGTATAGGTCTCGACAATAGTTGACGTGACATTCTCAGCATCATTTAGACGCTCGGGAGTCCCCGTCCAAGTGCCTTGGATTTCTCGGGCAAGACGGGCGTTTTCGTCACAGGAACCGAAAGCAACAGCCATCAGTCCGATAAACAGATAATAGAACTTTTTCATTACTAATCGCTTTTTAACGTTTTTTATTGGAGTAACGTCAAAGCATGGCATATTGTTCTGTGTATGGAGAAAAATCGGCACAATTTAAGGATGTCTCATGGCTAATGTTATGCCGGAGAGATGTCATGAAGCAATTGTAACATAAACAAGAATCACACACAGGATGTCAAGCCGTATGGTCAAATATCCGCCCGGCAACGAAAGTGCCGGGCGAGATAACTTGCAGATGCGCAACAAATGTCAATAAGAGATAACCGGCTCAAGCTCTTTGGCTTGGTCAATCATTTTCTGAATTTCCTTTTCGGAGGGAACGCGGTTGCATAGGTTTTTGGCCTCATTTGTTTCGACCAGCTTGGGATAGAGATTGGCGGCTACCCGGTGGCGGAATTCCTTGACCGTATCAACACCGGCGGCCTCAAGCAACTCGGCAAACTGTCCTGCGACGCCACGGATGCGGAACAGGTCGGCATGGTTGGTCCATTTCAGAATCAGTCGGGGACTGATGCCTGTTTCCTCGGCCACCTTTTCGCGCCCTTTGGGTGAAGCGCACTTCTCAAGCAGGTCTTCAGTGGTTTTTATACCGGCTGTCTCCAGTTTGTCGGCGTAGGTTTGTCCGATTCCTTCGATTTCTACAATTTTGTAGGCCATAATAGTTATTTTGTTAGGTTGGTAATTCTAATAATCAACGTCAGGGGAGAGTGGCAGGTTTTGCTGAATCGGAGAATATTGACTATTTTTGTGATTAAAAAGCATTTTTTTTATGGAGAAAAAGACGATATGGGACCTCGACCGCGTGAGTGTCGAGGGATTCAAGCATAGTGCAAAGATGAGATTGACCGTGGTGCTTGACAATGTGCGCAGCCTCAACAATATCGGTGCGATATTCCGCACCTGCGATGCTTTTGCCGTGGAGCGTATTATGTTGTGTGGAATCAGCGCGACTCCTCCGTCGCCCGAAATTCACAAGACTGCTCTCGGCGCTGAGGATTCGATGGACTGGGAGTATTTTGCCACGACTGACGAGTGTGTCGCCCGGCTTAAAGAGGATGGGGTAACGCTTTGCGCACTCGAACAGGTAAAGGGAAGCATCGGATTGCAGGATTTTGAGCCCGATCCGTCATGCCGTTACGCGCTTGTGCTGGGACATGAGGTAAACGGAGTCGCGCAAGAAGTGGTCGACCGGTGTGACGTGTGTCTTGAAATACCGCAGCGCGGCACCAAACATTCTCTCAACGTGTCGGTGTCGGGCGGAATCGCCATCTGGCACTTTTTCAGCAAACTCATGGCATAAATGGCATAAAATAGAGCCGTTGATTTTGTCACGCGGCTGATTGTGCGTAACTTTGCAGTCGCAAAACGAAAAAACAAGATAGATATATGTCACTGACCGAAGAAATCGCGCGTAGGCGCACATTTGCGATCATATCTCACCCTGACGCGGGCAAGACCACGCTGACCGAGAAGTTGCTGCTTTTCGGCGGCGCAATCCACATCGCGGGTGCCGTAAAATCAAACAAAATCAAGAAAACAGCCACCAGCGACTGGATGGAAATAGAGAAACAGCGCGGAATCTCGGTGGCGACATCGGTCATGGGTTTCAACTATGGCGACTATAAAATCAACATTCTCGACACCCCCGGTCACCAAGACTTTGCCGAGGACACCTACCGCACCCTGACCGCGGTTGACTCGGTAATCATTGTGGTCGATGTCGCAAAGGGCGTGGAGCAGCAGACCCGTAAGCTGATGGAGGTGTGCCGTATGCGCAACACTCCGGTAATCATATTTGTTAACAAGCTCGACCGCGAGGGTCGCGACCCGTTTGAAATCCTTGACGAACTTGAAAGCGAACTCAAAATCAAAGTGCGCCCGTTGTCTTGGCCCATAAATATCGGTGCCAAATTCAAGGGGGTGTATAACATCTATGAGCATTCGCTTGACCTGTTTACCCCCAACAAGCAGAAGGTCTCGGAGCGCGTCGAGATTTCGTCGCTTGATGACCCGCGTATTGACGAGAGCGTCGGGGAGACCGATGCAGCCAAGCTGCGCGAAGACCTCGAACTTATCGAGGGTGTCTATCCCGAATTTGACGAGCAGGCCTATCTCGCGGGAGAGGTCGCACCAGTATTCTTCGGGTCGGCACTCAACACTTTTGGTGTCAAGGAGTTGCTTGACTGCTTTGTGCGCATCGCCCCGTCGCCGCGCCCCGTTACCACCGAGGAGCGCGTAGTCAATCCCGACGAGGAGGGATTTTCCGGTTTCGTGTTCAAGATTCATGCCAATATGGACCCGAACCACCGCAGCTGTATCGCGTTTGTCAAGATTTGCTCGGGCAAGTTTGAACGCAATGCGGGTTACAAGCATGTGCGCTCGGGCAAGGTGATGAAATTTGCCGCTCCGACAGCGTTCATGGCTCAGAAAAAGAGCATTGTCGACGAGGCTTATCCCGGTGACATCGTGGGTATCCCCGACACAGGCAATTTCAAGATTGGCGACACGCTCACGTCGGGCGAGTTGTTGCATTTCAAGGGTCTCCCGTCATTCTCGCCTGAGATGTTCAAATATATCGAGAATACTGACCCGATGAAGTCAAAGCAGCTTGAGAAGGGTATTCAGCAGCTTATGGACGAAGGTGTCGCACAGTTGTTTATCAACCAGTTTAACGGCCGCAAGCTCATCGGCACTGTGGGACAGCTCCAGTTTGAGGTCATCCAGTACCGCTTGCTGCACGAGTATGGCGCACAATGCCGCTGGGAGCCGATTTCGCTTTACAAAGCATGCTGGATAGAAAGCGACGATGCCGAGGCGTTAGCGGCGTTCAAGAAACGCAAGCACCAGTTTATGGCTGTTGACCGCGAAGGCCGCGACGTGTTCCTTGCCGACTCGGGATATGTGCTGACAATGGCACAGCAAGACTTCCCCAAGATTCGTTTCCATTTTTCGAGCGAGTTCTAAGTCGATACTTCAAAATAAAGCAATCCCCCGTTTCCAGTGTGGAGGCGGGGGATTGTCATGTCTATGTGGAATGGTTAGCGGGTTGTTCCGTCACAGTAGCGGGTGTTGCGGGGGAGAGTCGAGTAGTCACGCGAGTAGCGGAGCATCTGCGGGATGTAGTCCTCGGTGTACTCGATGGTCACGTCGGTGATGTTGCCGTCCTTGTCGGTAACAGGGTTGTAGACAGGGTTGACAAATCCGCGATAGGGAGGAATCGAGAGCTTGGCATAGCGGTCAAGCACTTCTTTGTGGAGGTCTTGGTCAACCTTGACAGCATAGGTTTCCACGAGTGCGGCACCGGCAGCATAGTCGCCTTCGCTCTTGATGCGCTGGATTTCGCCGAGGAGCTGTCCGAAAAGGTTACGAAGTGCCTCGTAGTCGTTGATGCGGATGAATGTCTTGCCGTCACGCTTGACAAATTCCACAACGTTGTCGTCCTTGCCTTTTTCATAAACCCACTTGGCGATGAGCTGGCGGTTGCGCATGTGAGCTTCCTCGATGTCCTTGCCCGGTTCGATGCGCATGAGCTGTGTCATCAGACCGTTGAGCATGAACTTGTAGTATTCGGCCTTGTAGGCATCGGGGTTGTCGAGGAGTCCGAGTTCAAGCAGTTTGGGGTCGCCGAGGTAATAGAGTGCAAAGAGGTCGGCACGGGCTTCTTCGAGGGTCGAGCCGTGGGCCTTCAGTGCGTCGGGGTCAACGCCGGGGAGCAGGCGGCCTGACGCATGGCCGAGACACTCGTGGAGGTCGGTGTGGAGGTTGTCAGTGATGAACAGATATTTGTCCATGAGGTCGCTTGTCTCCTTGTCGATGACAAATTCCTCGTTGAAACCGTTGCCGTGGGATGCCATGTCGTAAGCCTCGGTGATGTTTTCGAGTGTGACTGATTTGGAGCCGTGTTCGGCACGAATCCAGTTGGCGTTGGGGAGGTTGATGCCGATGGGTGTCGCGGGGTA
>CAMWRO010000192.1 GCA_947176615.1 uncultured Porphyromonadaceae bacterium | reverse complement strand
GCACTAATGATGCAACGTGACGTATGCGTTCAGCCGACCCGACCGATGTACCGCCAAATTTCAATACTTTCATTCTCGTTAGCGAATAAATTACTTTTTGAAAGTGCAAATTTACGAAAAAAACACAATATATTTTATTCCGGCACTCTAAATAGGATTTTTCCTATGCCGAAACTTTCTTCGGAGCCTTGACATCGGGAAGCCATACCGCTATAATGCCCAGAAGCGGGAGAACCGTGCTGACGTGGAAAATGAACTCGATGCTCGTTTTATCGGCAAGCCATCCGAAAAATGCCGCACCGATGCCTCCAAGGCCGAATGCAAGGCCGAAAAAGAGTCCTGCTATCATTCCCACCTTGCCGGGTTTCAATTCTGTCGCATAAACAAGAATCGCGGAAAATGCCGACGAGATTACAAATCCGGAAATCACGGCGAGAATCACACAGGCGACCATCCCGACAAACGGCATCAAGAGCGCAAACGGAGCCGCCCCGAGAATCGAAAGCCAGATGACGAGCTTGCGGCCATATCTGTCTCCGACGATTCCGCCAACCACAATCCCGACAGCCATTGCGGCGAGAAACGCAAACAGACAGAGCTGGGCATCGCGTATAGACATCCCGAATTTCTCAATCAGATAAAATGTAAAGTAGCTCGTCATGCACGAGGTAAAGAAATTTTTGGTCGAAACAAGCACAACGAGAATGAACATCGCCATCCGGATTTTACTTGACGGCAGTGTGTCGGCAAGACCGCGGTCTCTCGGCTGAATATGGGGATTAACCGCAAGACGCCGACTGTACCACAACCCTATTCTCGACACAAGCATCGCTCCCGCTATGGCGGCAACGGTAAACCATATAGTCGCTCCGCGACCGTAGGGTATGACAATCAACGCCGCAAGCAGAGGGCCGATAGCGGAACCACCGTTTCCTCCAACCTGAAAAATCGACTGTGCAAGTCCCTTGCGGTCTCCAGCCGCAAGCTGCGCCACACGCGATGCCTCGGGGTGAAATATCGACGAACCCCATCCGACAACACTTACCGCGAGGAGAAATCCGGCAAACCCCGACGCATAGGTCAACAGTATCAGTCCCGCAAGCGTAAACATCATGCCGAGAGTCAAGGCATAGGGCCTCGGATGACGGTCGGCATATCTCCCGACAAAGGGCTGGAGAATCGATGACGTCATCTGAAACACGAATGTTATAATTCCAATCTGTGCGAATGTGAAACCAAACTCATCCTTTATAATGGGATACAACGCCGGAATGACCGACTGTATCATATCATTGAGCAGATGAGCCGCACTGACGGCAAAAAGCACGGCAAACACCGTTGTCACCTTGGGGTTGGGCGCGGATTGTTGTGACATGTTGGCAAGTTGAAAAATAGAGGGTCTCCCGGCCGGGAAACCCTCTATCCATATCGTTAATGATTGTAATTATGCTTCCTCAGCAATTTTCTTGAATTCGTCAAGTGACACTTCTTTCTTGTCAAGTGTAACTGCGTTTTCGATTGCGTTATAGAGCTTGGCGGTGCGAACCTGTTCTTCCACGCGGTTGCGCACTTCCTTGTTCTGAAGCTGCTCCTTGGCATACTTGGTGATGATTTCCTCGTCAAGGCCAATCATTCCGTACTGGGCAAACTGACGGGCGGTCATCATCTTGGTCATGTCGAGAATTTCATCCTCGCTTACCTCGATGCCGAGTTTTTCAAGAAGATTAGCCTCGATAACCTCGCGCTTGATATATTTTTTCTGATCTTCGTAGGTCTTTTCGGGATCTTCGGTTTCGCTAAAGAACAGCTTGGTGATGATGGCTCCGGGAAGTTCCATGTTGTCATATTTTTCCATCATGGCCTTGTCAAACTGGTTGCGGAACAGGATGTGGCTGTTGTTTTCAAGCTCGGCAGCAATCATGTTCTTAACCTCGGCGCGATATTCTTCCTCATTGTGAACCTTGTCCTCGCCGAATACATTCTTGTAGAATTCCTCGCCGAGTTCAGCAGGCTTGTTGACGATAAACTCGCTGACAGTCATCTCGAAATCGCTCTTGACATCACCGGCAATAGCCTTGTCGATGCCGAGCATCGAAGCGAGTTCGCCAGCATCGCCGGCAGTAGCCTTCCAAGGATTGAACGCTACCTTGTCACCGACCTTCTTGCCTTCAAACTTGGCAGCTTCCTCTTTGTCTTTGAAATAGAGGGGGAATACGATGCCGTTTGTCATCTGGATGGCGCCTTCGTTGGCATTCACGGTGCCGTCTTCGTTAAGCTGCATCAAGGTACCCTTAACGAGTGCGTCAGCCTCCATTTCCTCACCGGGAACCTGACTGCCGAAACGCTTGCGGAGACCCTTGTCCTGCTCGTCAATCATCTCGTCTGTAACGGTGATTTCGTAGTAGGGATAAGTCACGTTCTTGTCAAGCTCGATATCAAGCTGGGGAAGGAGCGCGACGTCATACTTGAATTCCTGATCGCCTTCCACGAAAGCCTCTTTTACTTCCACGGGCACGGGATGTCCCATGACACGAAGTTTGTTTTCGCGAATATAGTCAAATACGCCACGATAGACGATGTCGTTAATCACGTCGCTGGTAACGTGCTTGCCAAAACGGCGTTTCAGTTCACCAAAGGGAACATGACCTTTACGGAATCCGGGGATTACATGTGTACGGCCGATTTCCTTGATTTTTTTGGTGACTTCGTCCTTATAGTCATTTTCGTCGATTTTGACAGTCAGGCGCAAGCTGACCGAGTCGAGATCTTCTCTTGTAACGTTCATTTTATATCTATATTTAATAAGTAATATTCGTGACAATCGGCTTAAAAAAGCGCCGGTTCGCTATCCAAGCCTCAATTCAGTGTGCAAAGTTACATTTTTTTCTTAATTTTTCAAAACCCAGTGCCAAATTAGTTTTATCTTTGCATCAACGAAATTTTGACTGCATGAATATCATATATCGAATTATACTTTCTATCCTTATATATAGTGTGTGTTTTGCCACCTTGCGGGCCGATGAGACAAAACGCGAGCTGCGCGGAGTGTGGATAGCAACCGTGTGGGGCATCGACTGGCCCCAGAAACAGGGGACCACACATGCCATACAGAAAGCCCAGAAAGCCGCGCTGACAAAGATTCTCGACCAAGCGGCCGACATGAACCTCAACATGGTGTGTTTCCAAGTGCGCGGCATGGCCGACGCGATGTATGAGTCGTCACTTGAGCCTTGGTCATCATTTGTATCGGGGAAACGAGGTGTCGCCCCGGGATGGGACCCGCTTAAATGGATAACCGACGAGTGCCACAGACGCGGCATGGAGTGCCATGCGTGGGTCAATCCGTTCCGATGGAGTTCCGGGACAAAATATACCTCGGCCCCTGACCTGAAGTGGCAGAAAAAAGGGTGGCTGATGACAATAGGCAAAAACACCATCTTCAACCCGGGCATCGAGGATGTCAGACAGCATGTCGTAGATGTGTGCCGCGAAATCATAACAAAATATGAGGTCGACGGACTGATTTTTGACGACTACTTCTACCCTCAAGGCATAACCGAAAGTGCTGATGCTCCCGATTACAAACTCTATCTGTCAAGCGGGACACAGATGACAATCGGCGACTGGCGACGGGCCAACATACACAAGACTATCGCCGATGTCAGCACAATGATTTCCGACGTGCGCCCCGACGTGCGTTTCGGCATCTCTCCCGCCGGCGTCGCGGGCAAAAGCGACACTTCGGCTCCGAAATACGGCATAGACGCAGTCAACGTCAAGGCGTCAGACTGGCAGTGGACCGATATTTACAGCGACCCTGTCGGGTGGCTCTACCAGCACACCGTCGACTTTGTATCACCTCAGCTATATTGGCCCACCGACCACCCGACGGCTCCGTTTGAGCCATTGGCCCAATGGTGGAACAGCACGGCCGATGCTCATGGACGGCATTTTTTCAGCAGCCACACTCTTGCCGACTATAAGGGCAAGGCTCTGCCTCAGTCGGAATTTTCGCGACAAGTTGAAATGACGCGCCGACATAACCGCTGCAATACACCGGGATTCATATTTTACAGCGCCAAATTCCTCAACCGCCTCGACCCGGACATGTTTGAAGCACCGGCTCTATTGCCTCCCATGACTTGGAAGGCGGTGCAGACACTCCCCTCTCCCGCCGGAGTGTTCAGCGACGGCAAGGCGCTCACATGGGACCCGGTCGCTGCTCCGGTCGTCAGCCGCTGTGACGATGCCGATTGCAGGGCGATAGTAAAATATGCCGTCTATGCTGTCCCCAAAAGCGTCTCAAAGGAAAAGGCCGCAGAATCAGACGGAATATCATCCGAATATTTTCTTGGCATCACTTACGACAACAGTTTCACTCTCCCCACAACATGCCGGAGGGGATACAAATATGCCGTAACCGCTCTTGACGGTTACGGCATGGAATCGGCCCCCTCATGGGATGATTGAGCCTACACAGATTATTTCAACAGGTCTTTTTCTTTGATAAGGTCGACAAACATTTCGGGCGTTTCCGATTCGGGCACGTCGCCATAATTCTTGTGACCGAGATTCTGAACGCTGCACTCGCATTCGCCCAAAACCCAATAGCCTTCCAGCGATTTTTCAAGCGTGAAGTACCGGTATCTGTCACCCATGTTGACAATCGCCCCATACTTGGCATCGGGAATCCTCTTGGGAGTCGGAAAAGTATAGACCACAATATCCTTGTCGGCTCGTTTCATTCTGCTCACCGACACTGCTGACAAATCAAAATCACATGCCACCCCCATCATCGGTAAAATAAACTCATTAAGATAACGGGCATCCGAAAGATTGTCCATAAACTCGCTGCTGACACCCATCTGCCCGAGAAGCATGGGAATCAGCTGGTATTCATACTGATACATTGTCAGTTTCGGCACCTCGGCAGCAACCGAATCAGGCATTTCCACACCGGCATCACCCTGTCCGAAAGCCACAGGAGCCCCGCCCGACAACAGCGCGACAGAAAGCAAAATTGTTTTTAGCAGGTTTTTCATGACATTACTCTTTATTTTCGATTCTCAATTTCAGAGTCGCATACATTATAGCCGCAAGGGCGATAAACAGTCCGAGACTGCCCGTCAGCAGCGCAAATGTCTCAAGACACAGCAGGATGTAAATAAACACATATATTATAGTGAGCAGCGCGCCTATCGCCATGGCGATTTTAGCCGATTTCAGTACTCCGCGCATATAAACCGCCACAAGCCCTATCGTCATCACAGACGCAATCAGATAGCTGAGGCCAAACGACAGATGCTCGCTGAGCGAAAGCAGCAACGAATAGAACAATATCAGGGCGAGACCGATCAGCAGATACTGGAACATATTAATGGGGTGTTTCATCATGATTTCAGCAAACAGCACGGCAATGAATGTCAACAGAATCACGATAATCGCATACTTCAGAGCTCGGTCGGTCTTCTGATAACGGTCAACCGGGACAAGCATGTCAACCATTACCGCCGATGCGGCGATATCATCGGCACGATCACCGATGAACGCCTGCGGATAGTCGCGATTGGTCGAGTTGAGCGTCCACGAAGCTGTAAAGCTGCCGTCCTTCACCTCTCGCTCACTCGGCAGAAACATTCCGGTAAATGACGGCGACTTGCATTCACCACTGATAGTGATTTCATTCCGCCGCCCCACCGGTGCCGTCCCGAGCGACCGGGAACCACGAAGTTTCATCGTTATATTATAAGGTATCGCCAACGAATCTGAGACGGCGAGGAGAATGCCTGTTGACTCCATGCTGTAT
>CAMWRO010000191.1 GCA_947176615.1 uncultured Porphyromonadaceae bacterium | reverse complement strand
CTTTTATCAGCAAGCCTTGAAACTCATGTCAAGACCTTTGACCGAATGAGTCAGCGCGCCGACCGATATAAAGTCGACACCGGCCTCGCCATAGGCGCGGAGAGTGTCGAGGGTGATGCCGCCCGACGATTCAACCTCTACACGCCCGTTGATGAGCTCCACGGCGTCGCGGGTGCGCTCGGGTGTAAAGTTGTCGAGCATGATGCGGTCAACACCGGCTGCAAGAGCCTCGTTGATTTCGTCGGTATTTCTGACCTCGACCTCAATCTTCAAGTCCTTCCCTTTCTCGGCGAGATATTTTTTGGCCGCGTTGACTGCCTGAGTGATGCCCCCTGCAAAATCGACATGGTTGTCCTTGATGAGAATCATGTCAAAAAGGCCGATGCGGTGGTTCATGCCGCCGCCGATGCGCACAGCCTCCTTTTCGAGCATACGCATTCCGGGAGTGGTCTTGCGGGTGTCGAGGACCTTGGTCTTCAACCCGTCAAGACGGCTCTGATACTTGGCTGTCATGGTGGCGATGCCGCTCATGCGCTGCATGATGTTGAGCATCGTGCGCTCGGTCTGCAGCAACGAGCGCACACTTCCCTCGACGACAAACGCAATGTCGCCCGGTTTCACATGCGCACCGTCCTCGATAAAGACGGTCATTTTCAGCTCGGGGTCAAATTTCTCAAACACCATGCGGGCAATGTCGACTCCGGCTAGAATGCCTTCCTCTTTCACTATGAGCTGCTGGCGGCCTCGTTCCCCGGCGGGGATTGTGCTGAGCGTGGTGTGGTCACCGTCGCCCACGTCCTCGGCAAAGGCGAGGGTCAACAGGTCGTCAATAAGTTCTTCCTTGGTTTTCATATATCCTTATCTTAAAGTTAATTTCACTACATTTTCGACATGGGCCGTGTGGGGGAACATGTCGACCGGCTGAATCGCCTCGACCTTATACATAGGGTCGAGCAGCGCGAGGTCACGGGCCTGAGTGGCGGGGTTGCAGCTGACATACACGATGCGGCGGGGCGATGCCTCCATGATGACTTTCACGACATCCTCGTGCATTCCGGCGCGCGGCGGGTCGACAATCATCACGTCGGGACGTCCATGCTCGGCGATAAAGTCGGCGGTCAGCACATTTTTCATGTCACCGGCATAAAATTCAGTGTTGTCGAGGCCGTTGATCGAGGCGTTGACCTTGGCATCCTCGATTGCCTCGGGGACATACTCGATGCCCACAACATGACGACAGCCGCGGGCCACGAAACAGGCTATCGTGCCGGTGCCGGTGTAGAGGTCATAGACAAGTTCGTCGCCGGTCAGTCCGGCAAAGTCGCGAGCCACGCTGTAAAGGTGGTAAGCCTGACGGGAGTTGGTCTGATAGAACGACTTGGGGCCGACGCGGAATTTCAGGCCCTCCATCTCCTCCTCGATATAAGGCTTGCCCGAGTAGACGAGCACATCCTGATCGCCGATGGTGTCGTTGACCTTGGTGTTGATGACATAGAGCAGCGAGGTGATTTCGGGGAACTTGGCGGCGACGGCACTCAGCAAAGCCTCGATTTTCTCGCGGTCATCCTCACCGAATACCATGACGGCCATAATCTCCCCTGTCGAGGCGATGCGGATCATCAGCGTGCGCAGAAATCCGCACTGGTTGCGCAAGTCATAGAAGGTGTAACCGTTTTCCTTGCCGAATTGCTTTATAAACAGCCTCAATCGGTTGCCGAAATCATCCTGAAGATGGCAGCGGTTTATGTCGAGCACCTTGTCAAACGCACCCGAGATGTGAAATCCGGCTGCGTCGCGGTCGGGAAATTCCTCGCCGCTGCGCAACTGGTCAAATGTGAGCCACTTCTTATTGGAAAACGTATATTCCATCTTGTTGCGGTACTCATATATGTTTTCCGACCCGAGGATGGGTGTGATTTCAGGAATTTCAATCTTGGCGATGCGCTCCATCGCGTCCTTCACCTGACGCTGCTTGCATTCGAGCTGAAAGCTGTAAGGGAGATGCTGCCAGCGGCATCCGCCACACAGCGTGAAATGCTCGCAGCGCGGCTCGACGCGGATATCCGACGGGCGCGTAAGCCGCTCGATGTGTCCCTCGGCATAGCTGCGCTTGCGGCGGTCAATCTTGACATCGGCCACGTCGCCGGGCGCGCCAAACGGGACAAAGACCACAAAGTCGTTGACGCGGGCCAGCGAGTTGCCCTCGGCTGCCACATCGATTATCTCCACATTTTCAAGCAACGGGAGTTCTTTCTTTTTTCGACTCATATTTTATTATTTTATTGTGGAAAGCGAAGATAAAACCATTATCTTCACCTTTCACCTCTAAATTACGTTTTTACCAAACGGCGTGAACGCCAGTCCGGCGAGTTTGAAATGCTGCACACCGAAAGGTATGCCGATAATCGTGATGCAGAACAGCAATCCCAGTCCGATGTGGGTCAACGCGATGGGAATACCGCCGACAAACCACCAGATGACATTCATCAGCAGACTGAGGCAGCCGCTCGACGAAGTGGAGTCAACAACGGTCGACCCAAACGGGGTCAAGGCGAGCACCGCGAGTTTGAGCGTCTGCAATCCGAAAGGGATACCGATGATAGTCACCATCATCAGCAGGCTCGACACGACATATTCGAGGGCGATGACCCACCCGCCGAACACAATCCATATCAGGTTAAGGAGAAAATTCATTTTTCAGTCAGTTATTAATGATTGGTATATTGCATCGCTGCGGCGACACTGTTGAGAAACGTGCACCCCGACGCTACCGAAACGGCATCGCTACGAGATGCGCGCCGCCACTCAGTCGCCGAGTTCCCCATGTGGAGGACCACATGGGGTTTAGCAAAGCCGCACCCCGACGGGGTGCATCCGGATAGGAATCACCCCAAGTCTCACAACGTCAGAGACGTAATTCTATGGTAGCGACCATAGGCCGGTGTCTACGATGCTCTTTATCCCGTAGTGGTCTTGCGGCCCCGTGCCAAGGCATGGGGTTTCGCATGGCCTCGCCGTTACGCGGCTGTTTGTCACTGCGGGCGCGATATATCGCGCCCCTACAAACATCAAAAAAAATTCCGGCCACAATCCACACTGCTGCGGACTATAACCGGAATAGATTTTTCATCTCGCTGTGGAGAATGGTTGTTGACGTGTCTCGCGGACTTATTCAGCAGCGGGAGCTTCTTCGGCGGGAGCTTCTTCAGCAGCAGCGGCAGCTTCAGCCTCGGCAGCGGCAGCTGCGAGTTCAGCTTTCTTCTTTGCTACTTCTTCGGCTTTAGCCTTGTTCTTAGCTACTTCAGCCTCCATGCGGGCCTTAGCGTCGAGCTCGCTCTTGGTTGCCATCGAGGCACGGAGCTTGTCAACTGCCTGTTGCTTGCCGGCTTTCCAAGCGTCGAAACGGCGCTGGGCCTCGGCTTCGTCAAATGCGCCTTTCTTCACACCACCCTGAAGGTGCTTCATCAGAAGTACACCCTCGTTGGAGAGGATTGTGCGCACGGTGTCAGTGGGCTGAGCACCTACATTTACCCAATACAAAGCACGCTCGAAGTTGAGTGTTACTGTAGCAGGATTAGTGTTCGGATTATAAGAACCTATCCTTTCAATAAATCTACCATCTCGTGGTGCCCTGCTATCGGCGATAACAATAGGATAGAACGCATAGTTCTTGCGACCATGGCGTTGCAGTCTAATTTTAGTTGCCATTAAAAATTTTAATTTGTTTTGTATTGTGGTTGTTAAATAACGGGCGCAAAGTTACCAATTTTATTTAACACCGCCAAGCCTCCCACCCTTTTATCCCGTCAATTAACACTTGTTAACCTCGCGACAAAGCGGCGATATACAAAAGCGGCGAATAACACGCAAATTTTGCGTGTTATTCGCCGCAGATTTCTTAACGGCGCGGCACCTGAGGGCGCCGACTACACCGAAAGGGATTGAAGTATTGAAGGGTCTACATCGCCGACGACGGCTGAACCGGGGCTACTGCGCGCGCCCTGATCGTACTTGGCTTGGTGCCGTAATTGATGCTACCGATATTCATACAGACAAGCCACGCGGTGGAATAATCATATTCTGTTTTGGTCCAATACCAATACTCAGGATCTTTATCGCCTCCAAAAGCGATAATAGCCTTGTTTATGGCCTCATATTGCTTGGCCATAACCTCTGCTTGAGCCTTTGACGGCAATGAGTTGCCATAACGTTTCATCGCCTCATCCCATGTCATTTTTTCTCCGCTGTCGCGCAATGCCACGACAAATTTAAGTCCATCACCCATTACCACTACTCCCTTGCGATTATACTTGCTCTTTTCATCAGCGGGTAGCGATTTCCACTCGCTCTGAGAAAAATAGTAATTCTTCCCATCGCGGGTTGCGTGGAGATCAAGGTTTTGATAGCTTGTGCGGGCAGCAAACGCGGGTTCTTTTTTCTCCGGCTTTAGCCGTATAGTCATATTGTCCCGCACAGGGACTGTTTTTGTCTCGCAACCGACATAAGACACCGTAACCTGTTTTACATCATCAGGAATGTACATTTTAAATTCACCGTTATAATCAGTGACGGCAGTGGTTAACCCGGCCTTTACTGACACACCTATAAGAGTCTGACCTTTTTCATCGACCACTTTGCCGCTTACTGTACGTTCCGATTTCTTAGCGGTCTCCTCCGAGGATACTACCTGTTGAAAATCAACAGTATCCGATTGTTCCGCATCTACCGGTACTACAGTCGGGATTGTGTCAGTCACATATTCAGTGTCAATATCGGTTGAGTTATTGCAGCGTTCTGCAAAGACCGACAATAATATTACCGCTAAAATAGCACAAATAACGACAGTCGTTTTTACCGGGAATTTCGACTCTTTATTGTATTTTTCAGGCTCAGGCAAGCGGGTTGTCTCATGATGTTGAGAATCAGATTCCTTCTCCACAACCTCGACAATTTCAACTTCATCATCGCTATCTAAGCCGACGGGCGCGGGGACGGTGTCAAACACCTCGTCAAGCAACACCGAGGCATCGGGGGTGCGGGTGGCGGACATGGTGGAGAGGGCACGGAGAATCGGGGCGATTTCTTCGGGCGGAAGAATTGCCGACAGTTCCCGCTCGACCTCCGTTGCCGACAGTTCCAATGCCGGTTTAGGGTCGTGACCGGTCAGACTGAAATAGAGCGTGGCGGCGAGGGAGTAGACATCACACTGCGGCGTAAATTCCTTTAATCCCGCATATTGCTCGACAGGGGCATAACCGGGCGTGTAACCCGCCGCCGCGAGAGTCGACGTGGCGTGTCCTCGGTCATTGTAGTGCTTTGACAGACCGAAGTCGATAAGCACAGGACGCACTTCCCCGCTCTCCTCCTCGTGGAGCATGATGTTGCCCGGCTTGATGTCATAATGGGCTATATTGTTGCGGTGGAGCATGGCGACAGCCTCGACCACGGGGCGCAGCAACGCCTTAGCGGCGACAGGCGACATGGCGCCATTGGCCTCCACATAATCCCTTAGAGTCGTGCCGCCGAGATATTCCATCACATAGTAGGCGGTATTGTTAGCCTCGAATACCTCATTGATTTTCACGATATTGGGATGGTCGATACCGAGCGACTGCAACCGCTGTGCCTCCTTGACAAAGGCCCGCATCGAGCGGTCGACCTCGTCGGCGACAGGAGTCGAAAACTGGATGGCATGGGTAGCATTGTCGCGGCTGCAAAGTGACGAGATAAAATGCTCCTTGAGCGCAAAACGACCTTCAAGAGAGATGTTCCCGACTTTGACTTTTCCCGTGACAAGATATGTGATGCCAAATCCTCCCTGCCCGAGGACCTTGATGACCGTATAGGCGCGTTCCGGGCCCCGGATGACGGTCCCCGGCCGAAGTGTGTCTGAATGGTTTTCCATATTTCCGTGGTATTTCCCACAAAGTTAAC
>CAMWRO010000190.1 GCA_947176615.1 uncultured Porphyromonadaceae bacterium | reverse complement strand
CGCGACAGCTATGACGAATTAGCAATCCTCTCCCGCACCAATGCGCAGAGCCGCATCCTTGACGAAGCGTTGCGCAAACGCAACATCCCCTATCGCATCTATGGCGGTCTGTCGTTCTATCAGCGCAAAGAGGTCAAGGACGCTGTGGCCTACTTCCGTCTCAGCGTCAACCCCGATGATGACGAGGCACTGAAACGCATCATCAACTTCCCGGCACGAGGCATCGGGGAAACGACTCTCAACAAGCTCACGCGCACCGCGCTCGACCACCGTGCAAGCGTGTGGGAGGTAATCTGCGACCTCGACAAATATAATCCGGGGGTAAATTCAGGCACGGCAAAAAAGCTAAACAATTTCCGCGAGATTATCGAGACATTCATCAAGGCCAACAAGGAAGGACTGTCGGCATATGATTTGGCAAAACTCATAATCGAGCGCGTGGGACTGCTTGCGATGTTTGTCAGCGACAATACCCCCGAGAGCATCTCGCGACGCGAAAACATCGAGGAACTCCTCGCGGGTGTAAAAGAGTTTGTGGAAAGTCGTGTGGAGGAAGGTGACGAGCATATATCGATGACCGACTTCCTCAGTGACGTTTCCCTCGCAACCGACCAAGACAGCAAAATAGAGGAAGGATGCATAACTCTCATGACCGTTCATGCCGCGAAAGGACTTGAATTTAATAATGTTTTCATTGTTGGTGTCGAAGATGGATTTTTCCCCTCTTTAACGAATCAAGACTCCCCTACCCAAGTAGAGGAAGAACGCCGATTACTTTATGTCGCCATCACCCGTGCCCGCAAATTCTGTATGATGTCATACGCCTCGTCTCGTCTCCGTTATGGGGAAACCATATTATGCAAACCTTCACCATTTCTCAACGATATTGACCTGAAATATCTGAAACCGGTGGGTGGTGCCGACTTTGACAGCAGCTACCGCACTTCGGTCAACCCTGTCGAAAACTACCGCTCCCGATACAACCCGGTCACAGGAGGTGCGCGCAGCCTCAACTCGCTCCGCACCCCGCGCCAGCAGCCCACGGCGCGCCCCGTAACCGGCGGAGAAAAAAGCGGCATCCACTCCCCCGCTAATCTGAAACCGGGCATGATAATCGAGCATAACCGTTTCGGACGCGGAACAATAATCGAAATCGACACCACGATGGCCGATGCCCGCATTAAAGTGGAATTTGACAACACCGGCGAGCGCATCCTCATGTTGAAATTTGCCCATTTTGAAATTATCCAATCATGAAAATACAGGATATCCCCACCCCGTTTTACATTGTATATGAAGACCGCCTGCGTCGTAACCTCTCGCTCATCAATCGTGTCGAGAGGGAGGCCGGGGTCAATATCATAATGGCGTTCAAGGCCAATGCTCTGTGGCGCACATTCCCCATTATCAGCGAATATAACCGCGATTTCACAGCCAGCAGCCTCAACGAGTTGCGGCTCGGCACAGAGGAACTGGGAGGCGAGGCACATGTCTACTGCCCGGTCTATACACCCGCGACCATTGACGAGTTTCTCGACCGGGCAACCCATATCACATTCAATTCGCTCGGGCAGTGGGAAAAGTATGGCTCAGTCGCGCTTTCTCGCGGAGTCTCTCCCGGACTGAGAGTCAACCCTCAATGCTCGGTCATTGAAACCGACCTCTATAATCCGGCGCTCCCCGGCTCGCGTTTCGGTGTCACTGCCGAACAACTTGAGGGGAATTTCCCGGAGGGACTGGAAGGATTCCATTTTCATCAGCTGTGCGAGTCAACCTCTTTCGACCTCGAAAAAGTCCTCACGGCCTTCGAGGAACAATTTGGCAAATATCTTCCCCGGCTGAAATGGGTGAACTTCGGAGGGGGTCACCTCATGACCCGTGAAGGATATGATGTGGGACACCTCATCTCGGTGTTAAACGAATTCCGCAACCGCTATCCGTGGCTGCAAGTCGTTATGGAACCCGGCAGCGCGTTTACATGGCGCACCGGCGACCTTGTGACCTCGGTTCTTGACGTTGTCGAGAATCAAGGCATAAAGACAGCGATTATCGACGCGTCGTTTGCCTGCCACATGCCCGACTGTCTTGAAATGCCCTATCAACCGGCGATAACCGAAAGCGTCGAGGCTGCACCGGGACTGCCATCCTATCGCCTCGGAGGCAACTCATGCCTGAGCGGCGACTATGTGGGCGACTGGACTTTCCCCCGCCCCCTCAAAGAAGGAGACCGTCTGACTCTTGAAGACATGAACCACTACACCACAGTCAAGACTACCATGTTCAACGGCATCGCCCACCCCGACATGGTTCTTGCCCGCAGCAACGGCGAAGTGGAATACCTGAGACGTTTCGATTACAACGATTATAAAAACCGCATGGACTGATGCCAACTGACACTACTCCCCGATTCTCGGTCATCGTACCGGTCTATAACCGCATTGACGAAGTGCGTGACCTGATGGACAGCCTTTCGGCGCAGACTCTCAAAAATTTCGAGGTCATTATCGTCGAAGACGGCTCGACCGACCCGTGCGGCGACATCGTGAAATCCTATCCCGATGTCGATGCCTCATATTATTATAAGGAGAACGAGGGCCGGTCAATTGCCCGCAACTACGGCCTCGACCGTGCCCGAGGGGAATACTTTGTGTTTTTCGACAGCGACTGCGTCATCCCGCCCGACTATTTCAAGATACTGACCGGGGCCCTTGACGAGAATCCTCTCGATTGTTTCGGCGGGCCCGACGCTGCACACGAGTCATTTTCCTCGACACAGAAAGCAATCAACTACTCGATGACCTCCTTCCTGACAACCGGAGGTATCAGAGGGGGGAAAGTCAGTCTTGAAAAATTTGTCCCGCGCACGTTCAATATGGGATACTCACGCCGTGTCTACGAGACTGTCGGCGGATTCCGCGAAATGTTTTCCGAAGACATCGACATGTCCACCCGCATACGGCAGGCCGGATTTACCATCGGACTCATTCACCCGGCCCATGTATATCACAAACGCCGCGTGGACTTCGCCAAATTTCTGCGGCAGGTCTACGTTTTCGGCATGTCACGCATAACGCTCAAACTGCTCTATCCCGACTCGCTGAAAATCGTCCACGCACTCCCCGCAGTCGCCGTAATATTGGGAATCGCGCTGATTCTCCTCGGCATCTTCGTCTCCCCTTGGTTCCTGTTGCCTATCGGGATATACCTCATGGCAATCTTTGTCTCGGCATGGATTTCGACGCGTTCCCTGCTGATAGCATTGAAAGCTGTTCCGGCAAGCATTATACAGATCGGAGGCTATGGCTGCGGATTCATCAAAGCCTATCTGACAAAAATAGTCTTTGGCCGAGGCCGTGACATCAATGAGGAAATCGAAATGAGAAAAGGGAAATAAATCATGAACCGCCAAGACCCCGAAACCCCTTTCACATCGTTGCGCATCACCGACATGAGCGACGATGACCGCCCGAGAGAGAAAGCGATGAAACACGGCATCGGCTCGCTTTCCGATGCCGAATTGCTTGCCATTATATTCGGTGGCGGTCTGCCCGGCATGTCGGTGGTAGACATGTCGCGGAAAATCCTCGCCGACTGCGACAACCGTCTTTCCCTGCTTGCCCGCCTCACCATCGACGAGATGTGTAAAAAGTATAAAGGAGTAGGCCCGGCCAAGGCGATCAGCCTCGCTGCCGCCTTTGAACTCGGGGCACGCTGCCGCCGCGACATGAAAAACGCCGAGGCGGTCATCCGTTCCAGCAAAGATGTCTACGAGCTGATGCGCGGGCACATGGAGCTGCTTGACTACGAAGAATTTTGGATTCTTATACTCACCCGGGGCAATACGGTAAAGTATCGCCGGTGCATTTCACAAGGAGGTACATCGGCCACCGTTGTCGATGTGAAACTGTTGCTCAAACGGGCAATCGACTGTGTGGCATCAGCCATCATCCTTGTCCACAACCACCCGTCGGGAGCCGTGCGTCCCAGTGCCGACGATGACCATCTGACAAAACGCATCAAAGACGGGGCGCAACTTCTCGACATCCGCGTCCTTGACCATGTCATCATAGGCCGCGACCGCTTTTATTCATATAATGACGAAGGCCGATTATGAAAATTTTACTTCTTGCCGTGGGAAAGACAACCACACCCTATATAAACACAGGTATCGAAAACTACCTTAAACGCGTGGGCCATTACCTACCCGTCGACCTTCAGGTCATCCCCGATGTCAAGGCGACCAAGGCTCTGACCGAGGAGGCTCAGAAACAACGCGAAGGCACAGCAATGCTCGCGGCATTGCAGCCGGGCGACGTGGTCGTGCTGCTCGACGAGCGCGGGCGCGAATTTACCTCGCGTGAGTTTTCGGAATACATCGACAAAAAGATGGTGCAGGGTATCAAGCGGCTCGTATTTATAGTGGGTGGCCCTTACGGCTTTTCTCCTGAAATGTATGCCCGGGCCAATGAAAAAATCTCACTTTCGCGCATGACCTTTACCCACGAAATGGTGCGGCTGTTTTTTATCGAACAAATCTATCGCGCAATGACTATCCTGCGCGGCGAACCATATCACCACGACTGATGAAACGATTCCTTCTCCCTATCGTCATGCTGCTTTCACAGAACGTTTCTGCCGTCGACACAGCCTCCCGCCTTGCAGAAATGGGATTGGTCGACATCGCCAAGATGGATTCGACCATCGTGGTAGACCTGATGTATGCACGGGCCGACAATTTCACAGGCGTACTGCTCTATGACGACCTGCGGCAAGCCTATCTGCACCCCAAGGCTGCCCGTGCGCTCGTGAAGGCGCAAGAGGAACTTCACAAAAGTCACCCTCAATGGAATCTTCTCGTTAAGGACGCATCGCGCCCGATGAGCGTTCAGCGCAAGATGTACCGTGTCGTGCAAGGGACATCCAAAGCACGGTATGTGTCCAATCCGCGTAACGGCGGCGGTCTGCACAACTACGGCCTTGCGGTCGACATAACCATTGCCGATGAAAACGGCAAGGAACTCCCGATGGGGACACCCGTCGACCATCTCGGCCCCGAGGCCAACATTGACCGCGAGACATCGCTCGTGACACGAGGAATCATCACCGAGCAAGAACGACAAAACCGGCTGTTGCTGCGCCGGGTAATGAAAGCCGCCGGGTTCACTCCGCTGCGCACCGAGTGGTGGCACTTCAACCTTGTGTCACGCGCGACAGCCCGGACACATTACAAATTAATCGATTTCTGACCCATCGATATGCCCCGGATGCCGCGCTCATCCGCGAAATCTAACATTAGCGTCTACCCGTGATTATTGCCACTGCCAAAACTCTGTTATTTTAGACATGGCGATGATTTTGGGCGTCATTTGCTTGCTATTTATAATAAATAATGTAACTTTGCATGGTGTTAACCACAACTATACCATAATCATCTAACATTGAGAATTAAATTATAATAATTTAATACCTAAATCATGGCAGAAAAAAAAGAAAAATTGTTTGACCAATTTCCCCCGGTATCAACAGCCGAGTGGAAAGCCAAAGTGGAGGCTGACCTGAAAGGCGCTCCTTTTGACAAAAAATTGGTCTGGCGAACCAATGAAGGATTCAATGTTCAGCCCATGTATCGCGCTGAAGACATCGAAAACCTCGCTACTACCAACTCTCTTCCCGGGGAATTCCCCTATGTGCGCGGTACCCGCACCGACAATGACTGGCTCACCCGTCAGGAAATCATCGCCGAGACTCCCGCCGAAGCAAATGCAAAGGCGCTCGACGTTCTGACCAAGGGTGTTACCTCGCTCGGTTTCCGCGTAGAAGAACCCACAGCCGAAACTGTTGCCACCCTTCTTAAAGGCATCGACCTCAAGGCTGTCGAGGTTAACTTCACAAGCTGTCCCCGCAAGGCACTCGAACTTGCCCGCGTACTTGTCGCCTACCTCAAAGAGAACGGCGTAGAAAAAGATTTCCACGGCTCTATCGATTT
>CAMWRO010000189.1 GCA_947176615.1 uncultured Porphyromonadaceae bacterium | reverse complement strand
CGCTCTACCCCGGAGTATATTTGCCACGCACGCCAATTGTTAGTTTTTATTTGTCATTTTTATTCTGTGATCAGAGAAAAAAATGTCCGGGACACAAACTGCGCCCCGGACATTCATCCCTAAAATCAATATCTATTTCATTGCTTTTTCAGTTCAAAGGCGGTCGCTGAGAGCCAGCTGCCATCCCACGAGGTTGTGGGTGACTGGTTGGTAACGCCGTAGGTCACGATGCTGTCAGGGCCGACGATTATGTCGCTGACGGTCACGGTCGACCATCCGTAACCTTTGTTGTGGTTGACCTTGGCCAGCTGTTTCAGTCGCTCATGCTGCGCCGAGGTCGTGGTGTCAGATTCGAGGGTGAGTTTGGCATCGGCCCATACGCTGCCGCCGACATTGCCGCACACGGGGACTGCCGCAGCGTAACGCGTTCTGTCACCGTTAACAGCAAAGATTTCGCAACCCTGCCCGTCGGTGCGCGCCACCGCTTCGAGAGTATAGGTCCCCGGTGCGACCTTGGCATCACACACGACCTCATAGGCCATCGAGCCGTCACTGTTGTAGCCGTCGAAATAACGGCGGTCGCGGTTGCCCGAATAATGTTCACCCTTCTTGGTCAAACGGTTGTCAGAAACATTGCGGTCATGGACGATGCGCCATCCCATATCGGTAACATAGGCGCGCTCTTTCGCGTCTCGTTCCTCGGCCCGCTGTTCCTCATGAGGTCTGATACCGACCGAGACAGAATGGAGAACCCTCGACCATGATCCGAAAAGCACCACCACGGCTACGAGCCACACAATCCCGCTTGTCACTTTAAGACCCTTGCTCATCGGAGTGATGCGTCCCGCCATCCGCAGAATAAAGTGCGCACCGATATAGAGCGTAAGCGCAAGGGAGACTATCAGGCTTATGCTGAAAATCCAAAGTGTCCACGGAGAACATGTCTTAGCCATTATCACAAGAGGGAAATCGTGGCCAAACAGGTCACCCATGTCGCCCCACGGGGCAAGCAGCAGTCCGCATCCACCTATCAGCGCAGCCAACAATGTGAAGGCACACCCGACAAGCACCGCGATGCCGACAACGTAGAGCAATACCTTGAAAATCGAACAGAGAACCTGCAACACGCCGCTCATGAACGACCCGGCCGAGGAGCGGTTGACCATCTCGCGGGTTCCGTTGAGAAATTCCTCGCGGAGATTGTCGAAATTGACAGGCTCCCCTTTCATCTGCAACCGCTCCTCAGGGGTGACAGCGGGCGGAATCAACACCCAGAAAACAATGTAGATGAGTGTCGCCCAACCATAGGAACAGAAAAATATCACGAGCGCGGCAAGGCGCAACCACAGCGGATTCAGGCCGAGATAGCAGCCGAGACCGGCAAGAACACCGCCAAGCATCTTGTGGTCGATGTCGCGATAAAGTTTTTTCTCGGGTTTTGGGCCTGCGGGCGGATTATAGGGTGGCGGAACAGGGCCGCTCTCGGTTGTAGTCTCCACATCTATTTCGTCAAGTTGCTCGGGGCTGCCGATGCGGCTGATAATGGACTGCACATGCTCGATGGTGACGGCATTGACACCGCTCTGTCGCAATTCGTTCATCAATTCGGCCACGCGGGCCTCTATATCGTCGGCTATTTCAGTTCCTCCGTCCTGACGCGAAAAATATCCGCGCATATTGGAGAGATAACGGTTGAGCAACTCGTAGGCATCCTCGTCGATGGGATACAAGATGCCAAACATATTGACTGTTATATTCTTTTTCATCTTTGTATTCAGGATTTTAATAGGTTTACTGTTGTCGCGAGACCGTTCCAAGCGGCATCGAGCTGGGAGAGAAACGCCTCACCCGACAGGGTCAGCGTGTAGTACTTTCGCGGCGGACCCTGCGTGGATTCGCGCCACTCATAGGCAAGGAGGCCGTCATTCTTGAGCCTTGTCAGCAACGGGTAAAGCGTCCCTTCCACGACAATCAGCTCAGCGGCTTTGAGGCGGGTGATGATGTCGCTTGCGTAACATGCCTCCTTGCGCAACAGAAGCATGACGCAATATTCAAGCATCCCCTTCCTCATCTGGGATTTTGCATTGTCAACATTCATTCTTTTGTCCTTGGTTAAACAGGTTGATTGGTCATGACTCCGCAAAGGTATGTATTATTTATGTACTATGCAATACATAGTACTGTATTTTTTCTGTATTTTTTAGGAAGACATAAAAAAAAGCCGCCACCCACAATCATGGATGACGGCATAAACCGTTTAATATCTATGCATTATGTCAGAATTCCTTCAATGTGTCATACAATCGGTGAACCGGGAGACCCATGACGTTGTAGAAACTGCCGTCAATTCCGCGAATGCCTGCTGCCCCTATCCATTCCTGAATCCCGTAGGCTCCGGCTTTGTCAAGGGGACGGAAACGGTTGACGTAATACTCGATTTCATCGGTCGAGAGCGGGGCAAATTCAACCTTGGATGTCGCGCTGAATGTGACAGTCTTTCCGGCGGTCATCACTGTCACGCCGGTAATGACTTCATGGACGCGGCCTGAAAGCGCGGAGAGCATCCCGACAGCCTCACGGGAATCACGCGGTTTGCCAAGCACCTTGTCGTCAAGAATCACGACTGTGTCGGCCGTAATTACCAATTCATTTCCGCCTGAGGTCAGCAATGCGCGATAGGCATCGGCCTTGACCCGTGAAAGAAACGGGGCGACTTCGCGTGATGATATTCCGTCATGGCTCTCATCGACATCAATCGAAGTATTGACTTCAAAGTCTATGTCGAGCAACGACATCAGTTCCCTGCGGCGCGGAGAACCGCTGGCAAGGATTATGCGGTATTTTGAAAGATTGTCAAGAGGTGTTACCATAGGTAGTCGTTATGTTCGGTTATCCATTTGTCTTGCGCCGAGAGAATCTGTTCGAGCAGGTCGCGGGCAACCCCGTGGCCTCCCGGGACCCGGCTGATATAATTGGAGGCCTCTTTCACGTCATCGGCAGCATCGGCAGGACACACACGCAGCCCGGCGCATGTCATGGCGGGAATATCGGGAATGTCGTCACCGACATATGCGACTTCGTGTCGTGCAAGGGAGGCATCGGCCATCCACCTGAGCATGACAGCCTTCTTGTCGGGACGGCTCATAAAAATATCGGTCACACCGAAACGTGAATATGCCTCCTGCATCCGCGGGTCGGTCGCACCCGATATAATGGCCACTTTCAACCCTTTGCTTATGGCGAGACGGATAGCGAAAGAGTCCTTGACATTGATCATGCGCGACGGACGCCCCTCCTCGTCAACCGGGACGGTCGAGGGCGACAGAACGCCGTCGATATCGAAAACGATGGCGCGGATGTCGCTCAGATTATAATCTATCCGGCTCATGGCTTACATTGAATCGGTTCATAATAGCCTCGGAAACAAGACGGTATATCTCACGGTTATCGCCGTCGAGCATGTCGAGGTGGCGATTCATGACAGCCGAGTCGCCACGCATGGCAGGGCCGGTCTGTCCCATATCGGGGGATGCCGTCATAGCCTTGCGCAATGTCTCGGTCAGAAGCGGGAAAAGCACGTCCATCGGCAGATTTTCCCGCTGAAGAAGGTCGTGAGCCACAACCCACATGTAGTTGACAAAGTTGCAGGCGAATACAGCGGCGACATGCATCACCCGGCGCGTCGCGCTGTCAGCATGAAACACGTTGCTGAACACTTTGCGGGCCAAATCGCTGATTTCAGCCTCGGTCGACGGGTCAGAACCTTCGGTAAAGAGCGATACTGTCGAGAGGTCGACGGCCACGTCGCGGGAAAAAGTCTGAAGCGGGTAAAAAACGCCGTGACGGGGCGAGGCGGGGGCAAGGACGCTCATCGGGACGGAACCCGATGTGTGGAGCCACAATGCATTTCCGGGTTTCACGGCGGCGACAATTTTGGCAACAGCATCATCGGCCACGCTGACGAGGCAGATGTCGGCCCCGGTGTCAATATCCTCGGGACGGCTGATTGCGGCAGCATTTTCAAGCCGGGCGGCAAGGTCGCGGGCGTGGTCGGGGGTGCGGCTGTAGACCTGTACGATTTTTCCGGCACCCGCTTGCTCGATGGCCGGAGCGAGGGAGGAGGCGACGTTGCCGGCGCCTATCATGACGATGCGCGGCAGTTTCTGCCCCACGCTCATTCAGCGGCCCTCCATGTGCCGATGTTCACTTTCTCCCACAACAACTTATCGGTTGCCTGAGGCTTGCGCTGCTCGTCGGGATGCCCGACTGTCAGAATGCAGATTACGGGGAAAGTCTCGGGGATTCCGAGTGCTTCCTGAACATATTCCTCGGCAGGTACACCGTCGGCAGTAAAACGGCCGCGCACCTGAATCCAGCAGGAACCGAGGCCGAGGTCGGCAGCCTGCAACTGCATATAGGCTGCGGCGATAGATGCATCTTCGATATAGGGGTCGCTCTTGGTCGCGTCGACTGCCACGACGATTGCAAGCGGGCACTTGGCAACAGGCCCTGCCCCCATATCCTTGCAATTGCTGAGGCGCTCAAGCATATCCTTGTCCTCGACAACGACAAACTGCCACGGGCGGCAGTTCTTGGAAGTGGGAGCCATCAGTCCGGCCTCAAGAATGAGGCGCACATCATCGGGATCGATTGACCGGTCGGTATAGCGACGGATGCTGCGTCGGTTAACGAGCAGATCGTGAAGATTTTCCATATTGTAAATGAATATATTGAAACAATTATCTGAGACAGAGCCAAGCCGAAGGATATTTTGCGGCAATAGAGGCAATGGCGGCACGTCCTGAAACCGATGAGCGCGCGGTGGCTGCATAGACACGGTAAAAACCATCCATCTCTACATAGCGCAGTGAGGTGTCACCTTTCTCGGTAATATATTTTTGGGCCTGTGAGGGAGTTGCCAGCGACGCCACGACAATGATAAAGGGGTCGGCGTCATTGATGCGCAACGGCACACGGCCGGGGACGACATTGTTTACAGGCTGCACGGCGGGAGGTGTCGTCGCGGTCGCGGTATCGACCACCGCCAATGCATCGACCGGGGCGGGAACGGCGATATAAAGATTGCGCTCGGGTTGCGCCGCGTTTTTTTCGGAAGCGAGAGCCACAACATTGTCGGCACCGCTGCTGAGACCCGAGTCAAGCGACGCGTGATTGACCTCGGGGCCGTGGCGAAGCGTAGTCGTGGAGAGGACGAGACCGAGACACACCATTGCGGCAGCCGAGGCTGCAATCTTGAACATGCGCGGAGCCGAGGTCGCAGGACGGTTTGCCGATGCCACTCGCGGCACCGAGTTTTTCTCGGGGCGGTCTATGCGCCTGACACCGACAGGCTGCAACCCGGCAAAACGAGACAAAGACATCTCGGCGGCAAGCGGTTCAAATGTCGGGGTAGACCCTTCGTTGCCACGATGGAGGATGCCGATTCGGCCAACGGCCACATCGCCCGACAATTCAAGCTGGTGACGCAAAGCCGACACCTCGTCGGCGATAGCATCCATAGCACCCTGACGGGTCATGCCGTGACGGCGCATGACACTGTCGGCCAAAAGTCCGTCGTTGACATTTACCTCGGGATTGAACCCGACAGTGCGCGACGGAGGCATAAGAGTCTCGGTTTCAGCGTCGAATCTCGCCGGGGTGGAATGGACCAAAAACGCACCAAGTCCCGGCACGACAACGCAGTCATGTCGCGCAAGAAGAAACTCGATATGTTGGCCTATCTGTATCACATTGCAAAGTTAATCAACTTTTCCCAAAAAGGCAAATGAATTTAGAGGTTGTTTAATAACAAATGTTAACCCAAAGTGGTAGCATCTTTCAGTTAACTCGTTATTACACAGAGGGAGCATAGCTGTGGCTATGTGACCGAGGTGTAATGACGAGGTAACGAAAGAGGCTGCCATGAGGATAATCTAACTTCATTTAGATATTAATTTCAAAATTTAACCATGAGGCGGTTTATTATAAA
>CAMWRO010000188.1 GCA_947176615.1 uncultured Porphyromonadaceae bacterium | reverse complement strand
GCCATAGATGCGGTAGGGGATGTTGCGTTTGCGCAACGCTTCTTCAAGAATGCGGCTCTGCGCGTTGGTGCGGTATAAGATTGCAAATTCGTCATAGCTGTCGCGCGATGACATTTTTACTTGCGACACGCGGGCGGCGACGAGGTAGGCTTCTTCGAAATCGCTGAAACTTTTCACGACCTCGATGCGCGAGCCGGGGTCGTTTTCCGAGTAGACATTCTTGGGTATCTGGTCGCGGTTCTTTTCAATCAGTGACCCGGCGGCGTTGATGATGTTTTGTGTCGAGCGGTAATTTCGTTCCAGCTTGAACGTGGAAAGCGTGGGATATGCTTTTTTCAGGTCGAGAATGTTGCGGATATTGGCGCCTCGGAACGAATAGATGCTCTGGGCATCGTCGCCCACGACGCTTAACCGCTGGCTGATGCGGGAGAGTTGCGTGACAATGACATGTTGCGCGAAATTGGTGTCCTGATACTCGTCCACCAATATGTAGCGGAAGTACTCCTGATAATGGTGCAGAATGTCAGGATTGTCACGCAGCAATACATTAGTATAATAGAGCAGGTCGTCAAAATCCATCGCACCGGCCACGACGCATCGGTCGCGGTAGTTGCGGTAGACTTCCTGAAGACGTGGGCGGCGTGCCCTGCGGTCAGCCTCCATCAGGTCGCTGAGTGTAGCGTAATCTTCGGGAGAGATTAGGGCGTTCTTGGCAGTGGATATTGCGCTCAGGACGGTTGACGGCTTGTAAATCTTCTCGTCGAGATCCATATCGCGTATGATGGTCTTGACAAGAGCCTTGGAATCGGCTGAGTCATATATCGTGAATGACGGTTTGAATCCGAGCCGGTCGGCATTTATGCGCAGCAGTCGCAAAAAGATGGAGTGAAATGTCCCCATCCAAAGTTTCGATGCGGTAGCCGTTCCCACAAGCGCCTCGATGCGCTCGCGCATTTCTCGGGCGGCCTTGTTGGTAAACGTCAGGGCAAGAATGCGCCACGGCTCGTAACCCAAGTGGAGGAGATGGAGAATCTTGTGGGTCAGCACACGGGTCTTGCCCGAGCCTGCTCCGGCTATGACAAGCTGCGGGCCGTCACAGTAAGTGACCGCCTCACGTTGTTGCTCGTTGAGTGTCGACAGATAATCTTCCATATTTATCGACAAAGTTACAAAAAAAGTTGCAGACCGAGCCGAAATTTCAGGAATGGGTCGAGAAAAACGTTGTTGGGTGTGAAACTTACAATTAAAATGAGTAACTTTGCGGCGATACCGGATTTACACATAAATTATATTATTTTACTTAAACCTTAAAGACGGCATGAAAAGACTTAAAGGAACATTAGTGCTATGTGCGGCAGTGGCAGCGCCGGCCATTATGGCTGAAAATGTGCTGCATATCGACGCGGCACGGCGCGGTCATGACATCAATCAGGGAATGTATGGTATCTTTTTTGAGGAAATCAACCATTCCGGTGATGGAGGCATGTATGCCGAGCTCCTGCAGAACCGTGGATTTGAGGAACAGACGATTCCTGGCGGTTTTTCACAAATCGGGAATAACAAAATTCAGACACCGACATTTGTACGCTACACTGACTTGCAAAGCAATCAACTTACTTGGGACTGGAATTTTGCCGCCAAGAAAATGACCGGATGGCAGATTGACAGCAGGGACTGTGCGGTTGACTATAATGTCGAAGAACCTGTTTCGCCGTTGCACGAGGCGACACCCAATGCAATGCGCCTTACGATGAACAGTTTTTCTGCCGGCGGGCGGGTAAGGCTCGTGAATACCGGCTACTGGGGTATCGCTGTTGAATCGGGCGAAAAATATGACTTGCGATTTTATCTCAATACGTCCGATTACAACGGCAAGGTCAAGGCTGTTATTCTCGGTTCTGACGGCGAGGAGGAACTTGCCTCGGTTGAGCTTGATGTCGACAAGTCGGGAAACTGGAAGGAGTATAAAAGTGTGCTGACACCAAAAAGCTCGGTCAAGGACGGGAAATTCGCTCTTGTCTTTTCAGGCGAAGGAACTGTGTGGGCCGACTATGTGTCGCTGTTCCCGCAAAACACCTATTGCAACCGTCCCAACGGCCTGCGTCCCGATCTCGCGCAGATGCTTGTCGATTTAAAACCCAAGTTTCTCCGCTGGCCCGGCGGCTGTATCGTGGAGGGTATCATGCTCGAAAACCGTGTCAAGTGGAAAGAGACAATCGGTGACCCGATGACTCGCCCCGGTCAGTATGACCTGTGGGGGTATCGCTCGACATGGGGCATGGGTTATCACGAAATTCTCCAGTTCTGTGAAGACGCGGGCATGGACTGCATGTTTGTCGGTAACGCCGGGTTGTCTTGTATCGGCTGGGGCGGACAATATGTGTCGGGAGATGCCGTCGAGCCTTACTACGAAGAAATCCGTGACGCTATCGAGTATGCTATCGGCGACCCCGAGACAAACGAGTGGGCGGCGCGTCGAGCCGAGGCGGGTCATCCCGAGCCATTCCCGCTGAAATATGTGGAAATCGGCAACGAGAACTTCGGCGCACGTTATGATGCCAATTACAAGTATATCTATAACAAGCTGAAAGCGGAATATCCGCAACTGACGTTCCTTAATACAATGGGACTTGAGCATGCGGTGGAATTTGACATCCACACCGACATGATTGACCCCCATTGGTATGTCAGCCCGGATTTCTTCTATAATAACCGCACGCTTTTTGACAACGTTCCTCGCGGAAACTATGAAATATATGTGGGAGAGTATGCGACTAACGTCGGTGTGGGACAAGGCAACATGGATGCCTCTCTTTCCGAGGCTGTTTTCATGATGTCGATGGAACGCAACAGCGATATAGTGAAAATGGCATCCTATGCTCCGCTGATTACCAATGATAACGCTCCCAACTGGACATGTAACCTTATATGGCAGCATTCGGGCGAAGTTTTCGGCCGTGCGTCTTACTATGTGCAGAAAATGTTTGCCGAGAATCTTCCCGACTATAATATCGCCTCGGCCCTCTACTCGTCGCGCATTGATGTGCCTTATAACGGTCGCGCAGGTATCGGGACGTGGGAAACCGCTGCCGATTTCCGTAATTTGAAAATTTCCACTCCTGACGGAACGACTCTTTATTCGGGAGATTTCGACGGCGCCCGCAATGAATGGACCGATATGCAGGGTACATGGTCTCCCGTCGAGAACGGCATGATGAATCAGTCAAACTCATCCTTGACCCGCTGCATAACGTTGATGAACCGTCTCTCTTTCCGCGACTGCGTGATTGAGGTTGAGGCCCGTAAAAATTCGGGTAAGGAGGGTTTCCTTCTTGTGTTCGGCTGTGACGACGATGACTGGGGTCATTATTATCAGTTCAATGTCGGGGGGTGGAACAATACTATGGCCGGACTTGAGGAGGTCACCAACGGTGTCGGCGGCGTGATTTCCGATCGACCTTCGTTCCGAATCGAAAATAACCGCTGGTATAAGCTCAAGGTTGTCTGCCACAATGGTAAAGTTGAGGCATATATCGATGATAAACTGTATTGCAGTAAGGATTTCGGCACGGAACCCACCGGCCGCATTGGTGCGCATGTCGGTTATGATGTCGAGACAGGCGAAATTGTAACCAAGGTGGTGAATGCCGAGAGCGAACCCATGCCGATGACACTCGATTTCAATGCCAAGAATATTGCTGCAACCGCGTCGGTCGAGACACTGAAAGCCGCCACGCTGTGGGATGAAAACTCTTTCAGCACCCCGACCTTGATTTCTCCCGTCAAGAGTGTGATTAACGGCGTTACATCTCAAACGGAATATACTTTCGAGCCTTATTCGCTGACCGTTATCCGTGTAAAAGCCGATCAGGCAGATGCGCCCGTTGAGTTCCCGGCCATTGATTACAGCTCGGAACCACGCGAATTAAATCCCGTTGTCGAGACCGGAAAAAGCGCGATGTTGCGCGAGATGGTTGCCGAGGCCGGAGCGGTCGCATTCTCCGATGTGGAGGGATACGGAACTCTGACTTCGGCCGCCGCTGCCGCCGCCACAGTTCTCGCCGGTGGCGACGATGATGCGATTGCCGCCGCCATCGCTCCGATGAAACAGGCTCTTGACAACTACTACAAGAGTCTGATGATTGAATCCAACGAGCTGACCGACCGCCTTGTCAATCCTCATTTTGACCGCAACGGGGTCAACGAGGGATGGAGCGGCAATCCGATTGTGCGCGACCATGTTGCCGAGATTTTCAACAGCGGTTTCAATGTTTCGCAGGCTGTCTCCGGCCTCGCCGATGGTTATTATCTTGTGTATTTCCAAGGCTATTATCGCAACGGCAGCCATCCCGAATCCAACGCCCGTCATGCCGACGGCTCGGAACAGCTTCTCGCCCGTTTTACACTCAACGACATGGATAAAGCGGTTGTATCTCTGATGGGGGAAGTGCATGACGGTTACTGGTGGGGCGCTCCCAACACAATGGCCGAGGCCAACACTGTATTTTCCCAATCCCCCGACCATTATGCCAACTATCTCATCGCCCGGGCGGTGGACGGAGAGCTGACAATCTCCCTCAACAAGTCGAAACTCTGTGATGCCGACTGGTTCTGCTTTGACAACGTGCGCCTGTTCCGTGTCGAGACCTCCCACACCGCTATTGAGGAAATCGATGCCGATGAAATCGCCGGATTTTCTCCCGATGCCGTTGTCTACGATCTTCAGGGACGGCTCATGGGGTCTTATGCCGGATTGTGCCACCTCTCTCCGGGTGTCTATATCGTCACTGAAAACACCCGCTCGGTTAAAGTTGTGAAAAAATAAGCATATTCCAAACTGATTGTAAAGAACTCCGTGGACCCATAGGCCGGTTCCCGGAGTTCTTTCGTTTAACGCACTATTTTAATCTTGTTATTATCGCGTTTTTGCAGTAATTTTGCACTGCAATTAAGAATAGTCGATAAAATGGACGAGAATAAGCTGTCAGCATTATATATAAAGGTGGTTGGCGAGACTCCGCGAAGTGTTACGCGACTCCCGGTCTCGGGTTCGTCACGCCGCTATTATATGATTGAAGGTCGCGAGCGGTTGATAGGCACAATCGGAACCTGTCGCGAAGAAAACGAGTCCTTCCTATATCTGTCGGAACATTTTGCCGATGCCGGGCTCCCGGTGCCGCGGGTTGTGGCAGTCAGTGAAGACCGGATGGTTTATCTTCAGACCGTTGTCGGGCACACTTCGCTTTTTGACGCTATCGCGTCGGGACGCCAGACCGGTATATATTCCGATACCGAAAAACTGTTGATAAAGCAGTCTGTGGATTTGCTCGCCCGGTTTCAGACGGTGGGGGCACAAGGTCTTGACTGGCAACAGTGTTATCCCGTCAGGGAGATTTCCCGCCGCGATGTGATGTGGGACTTGAACTATTTTAAATATTGCTTTCTGAAGCCGTCGGGAGTCGAGATTGACGAGGCGCGGCTTGAGGATGAGATGGAGGCATTCGCCACACGTCTGCTCGACGTTCCTCAAAGCGAGTGGGGTTTCCTTCACCGTGATTTCCAGTCGCGCAATATTATCATCAATGCTCGTGGCGAGATGAGCGTTATCGATTTTCAAGGAGGCCGCCGCGGACCGGTGTATTATGACATCGCCGCGTTGCTGTGGCAGGCAAGGGCGAGAATGCCCCTCGATGTCAAGGCCGAGATGGCAGCGCATTATTTTGACACGCTGTCCCGATATATCTCATTCGATAGTGAGGCCGCTGAACGGCATCTGCGTGATTATGTGCTGTTCCGTACCCTCCAAGTTCTCGGTGCATACGGTTTCAGGGGACTGGTTGAGAGAAAGCCGCATTTTATAGAAAGTATACCTGCCGCTCTTGACAACGTTGCCGCCCTGCTGCCTGTTGACGGAAGTCCCTATCTGACCGAGCTGCTCGGGCAACTTGTAGAGAAGAACAAGAAGAAAGAACTGACCGTTACCGTCACGAGCTTTTCC
>CAMWRO010000187.1 GCA_947176615.1 uncultured Porphyromonadaceae bacterium | reverse complement strand
GTAAGGATTATTCTTTGAATAGCCGGGGGTTGCGGTTTCGCAACCCCCGGAAACAAGAATCGAACAAAGCGACATTATCGCATTACACCCCCCTTTTTCATGATGTAATTTTGCGGGAAAAACAAGAATCATCTATGGAAAAGAAAAAGAACTTTTTTAACGCCCCCGCCCGCTATCTGGGCGAAAACGTCGAAGTGTGCCACAACCTCGCCTCCGATGGAAACGGACGCTTTATGCCTGTCAGCGACCCGGTTACTGTTACGGAAAACGGTGGCGCGCCGCTCTCTGTCTATCCCCACAGCGACGGCACGCGCTCCCTTCTCGTCGTGCGCGGCAACTCTCTGTGGGTCTTGTATAAAGGCACCGAGACCAAGGTCGCCGATGTTCCCCGCCCCCCTTCGTGCGCCTACAGTGCCCGCGCCGGTTTCATCGTCATGATTCCCGACAACCCTCCGATGGTCATAAACTTGGACCCGTCGGGCCGGTGGGTCGTGGAAAAAGACACCACATTCGCTATACCCATAATCTCCACCGTCGACATCGGGGCCGTCACCGCTCAGATGCCGTCGCGTCAGCTGCGCGGTGTCTACAATTCACGCTCCTCGTCACTTGTCGCCGCCGATATCGACAGCCTCACCGCCGACTATCTCGATGCCTACTGCCGCATCAGCGACGCGGCCGCCGCCGACGGGGCCTATATCATGCCCGTCATCGTCAGGTGGCATGTCACCGATTTCACCGGTCGCACCGTCTATACTTCGGGTCCCATAATGCTCGGGCATGATTCAGGCATTCAGGCCACTACTGTCGGGATGGAGGCCACCGGCGACGGATTTTCATCCCTTCAGGGCGCGACGCTGACAGCTATGGCCTTCCGGGTCGGCCTCAGGTTCCCGTCGGCCGAAGTCGAGGATATGTGGGGCGGCATCGGCACTGTCGGCATCGAGGTTTCACCACAGCTCCATCCCGTCGACACATCAATGAAGGTGACTGCCCGCTGGCAATCATTCACCCCTTCCACGGGCCGACTGTCGCTCACCGCACCCGGGGTCGTCCCCGGCAACTTCCCCGCCGCGCCCGGCACGATGATACACCGCCGCGTTGTCGGGACATTGGACCGTTTCGAGACTTTGGCCGAATCAGTGGCTGTCAAACTGGACGATAACGAGGGTGTCATCTACCAGCCTTCGCTCTTTGACACCCGTCGGCAGCTCCGCCAATTTGCCAAAATGCTTGAAACCGAGGTCGTTCCCGTGGCCGATGTTATCGAGCGTGAGTTTTCTTCGCCCCATACCCTCTCGGCGGCGGCGGTTGTCGACTCGGGCGACGTGGTCTTGTGGGGCAACCTCCGTTCAGTGCGTTTCAACGGGTTCCGTGTGCGCGAGCTGGCCGTGCGGCACAAGACTTTCGGGGCCGCGACACTCCCCACCGCCGTCAAGATAACATTTCTCGACGGGTCTTCGGTGGTCAAGGCGTTTACCGAGCATGAGTTCAACTCCCTGCGCATCTCTCCGTTTGTGTCCTACCCCCATCCCGAGGCGGTCGAGATGACCATCATAGCCGGAACCCGTAAGCTGACCCTCCCGCTCACCCCCGGCGGCGACCGCCGCTATGCCTACTATCTCAACCCCTCGCTGCGTCCCATTGACTTCGACACCGAGATGGAAGTATATGTCGAGCCCGCCGCAAGTCCGTCGGGCAGGGATTTCCCCGACGGTATCGCTGTCGCGAGGACCAACCACCCCCTCCTCATCCGCTCGGCGGGACATGCCGGGTCGGGCGACATTGTCGCCTTGGCGCCCGCCCCGCCACTTTACAGCGGCGCGTGGTCAGGCGGTTACGACTGGTTCTACGCGTTTTCTCCCACCGGGATATACTGCCTCCGAAGCAACGGCAAGACCCTCGGTTCGTGGCTCGTCGACCGACGCGGGGTTGTCGACGCGCGCCATGTCGCCATCGTCAACAAGCATGTGATGGCGCTCGCGGGCGGCGACTTGGTTTCGGTGCAGCACCGCTCGGCCGCCGAGACGCTGCGCCGGGATCTGAGATGCGACATGATGGGGTGTCCGTTTGGCTCCGAAGACCTCTGGGTCTATGACTCGCAGGCGGGGATATTTACGATTTATGACCGGTATGGCAGCCCGCTTTATACACGCGACGGCCTCGGGGCCGTGTCGTTGCTTTCAGCTCCCGGCGCGCTGTTCCTGACACTTGCCGGCGGCACGATTGTCGACGCGGCGCGCCGCACACGCCGATTTGCCTCACGGCATGTGAAATGGCGCGCGCGGTATGACACCTCCCGTTACGGCTCCCTCCTCCGCGCCGAGGTGTCGCTGTTCTCCCCGCGATTTGTCGGCGATGTGACCGTCAGGGCCGACGGCGGCGCGGGTTCTCCCCACGCCCTGACAGCGGCCCGCTATCACGTTGACGGCGAGCTTAACCGGCCCCTCTCGGGACTCGCCCTGACGCCGTTCCGCGAATACACCTCCCTCTCTATCGACGGGGAGGCCGCCCCCGATACTGTTTTTGAATCACTCCGACTGACTTATGAAACCAATGAAAGATATTAGAGAAATTATTGAGGAAAACGCCCGCCGCAACGCCCGGCAGGTTGACAGCTACGACCCCGTCACCGGGGAGGGGGCCGTAGCGGTCGGGGGCGACAGGGTGCCGGTCGAGGTCGCGGGAAAGACACTGAGCCTACCCGCCGCGATGGTCGCCGCCGACGGTTTTTCGACCCTGATGGGGGAGCAGGCCATGACGATGATGCGTTTCCGTTACGATTTTGAATACTGGGCCGTCACATGCGTGCGCATCTATGACAAGAAGACCGGCCGCGACATCCCGTTCCGCCTCAACCGCGCCCAGCGCAAGGTGCTCGCGGTCTTTGAGTCGCAGCGCGTTGCGGGACTCCCCGTCCGCGCCATCATCCTGAAAGCGCGCCAGTGGGGTTGCTCGACGCTCGTTCAGGTCTACTTCGCGTGGATTCAGATTGTCCACCGCCGCAACTGGAACTCGATAATCTGCGCCCATGTCCGTGATGCCGCCGCCAACATCCGCGGCATGTACACCAAGATTCTCGCCTCCTATCCCCGCGAATACTGGGACGAGGATGACGCGGCACCCGCCTTCAAGCCGTTTGAAGGTTCGACCAACACCCGCTTCATTCCCGGCCGCGGGTGCCGCGTGACACTCGCGTCGAGCGACAATCAGGATGCCGCCCGCGGCGGAAACTACGCGATGGCCCATCTGAGCGAGGTGGCATTCTGGAAAGACTCGGCCAAGCACACTCCCGAGGACTTCGTGCGCACTATCTGCTCGGGCATCGATCCGGAGCCGATGTCGTGTGTGGTCATGGAGAGTACCGCCAACGGCGTGGGCGGTTTTTTCCACAGCGAGTGGCTCCGCGCCTGCAAGGGCAAGAGCGACAAGGTGGCCATATTCGTTCCGTGGTATGAGCTTGAACGCTGCGTGCTCCCTGTGCCTGACCCCGCCGCGATGTGGGAGTCGATGGATGACTACGAGCGCGCCCTGTGGGACCGCGGCTGTACGCTTGAGGCGATAAACTGGTATCGCTGCAAGCGCCGCGAGACTTCTGACCACCGCTCGACGATGGCCGAGTACCCTTCTGACGATACCGAGGCTTTCGCCCAGACTGCCTCAGGGGTCTTTCACCCCGACCATGTGGAGCGGCTGCGCCTCGACTGTGACGACGGCACCCTCGGGGAGATTGCCGGGAAGGGTGTCAAGGAGGAGGAGGCGCTGCGCGGCGTGAAATTTGTCCCCGGTCCTGACGGCAGGCTGGTCATGTGGCGCAAACCCCGTGTCGGCACACGGCGCGATGACTACATCGTCGCGGTCGACATCGGCGGACGTGCCGACGGGTCTGACTACTCGGTGATAACCGTCCTTGACCGCCGCCTCGACGCTGACCCCTCGGCGCGACGCCCCGAGATTGTCGCCCAGTGGCGCGGACACACTGACCACGACCTTCTCGCGTGGAAGGCTGCCGCAATCGGCGTTTACTACCGTGAGGCTCTGCTTGTCATCGAGAGCAATTCGCTTGAGAGCGGCGAGGAGCAAGGCCCGCATCTGCTCAGCCTGCTTGAGCGGTATTATGACAATCTCTACCGCCGTCCCGGTTTCCGTCTCGGATTCCACACCAACCGTGCCACCAAGGCGGCTATAATATCACTGTTGGTTGCCCGGGTGCGCGATGCGGGATATGTGGAGCGCGACAGCGGCGCGTGCAACGAGCTGTTGCAGTATGAGCAGTTGCCCGGAGGGTCCTATGCGGCCCGCAAGGGATGCCATGATGACATACTGATGACCCGCGCCATCGCCCTGTACATCGATTCGGTAACCCCGGCCCGTTCAAGCAGCGATTTCTTCGCCGCCTTTGCCCGCCTACGGTTGTAAAAGTTTAAGGTTTGGGTTTAAGGTTTAGATAGGTGATTGACACGCTATTATCTAAACCTTAAACCCAAACCTTAAACTGTCACCGGGCCTAAGCCTTAAACTCTGACTTTGACGGCGCGGTTGCCGATGGTCAGGATGTAGAGGCCGGGGGCGACATCGGTCACGGCGGCGCAGCCGTCGGTTATGGCCGCGGTGCGGAGACGCACGCCGCTGATGTTGTAGAGGGCCACTTCGGTACCGTCGGCGGCAACGGCGTCCTTGACATGGATGGTGTTGCCTTCAACGCTCACTGTCGCGCCGAGGTCGGCTATCACGGTGTCGATACCGCTCAGTGAAACCGTCAGGAGGTCGGTGTAGAAGTAGGCGCCGGGGAAGACGCTGTTGGTGAACACGCACATGACTTCGGCACCCGGATCGGAGAGGAAGGTGGTCACGCCGTTGTCGATGGTGTATTCATCGTCGACATAGAGTTTCTCACCCTGAAGCTCACCGTTTTCGTCAAACTCGGGAACGCCGATGTACCATGAGAACTCAGTCTCGGTCTCGCCGACGCGAGCCTGAGACGAGAGGTCGACCTTGCCGTCGATGCATTCAGCCTCAATCGGGTACTGGTTGTTGTAGTAGTACACATACCATTTCTTGTCGGGGACGGGGAGAGTCTCAAGGGTGAAATAGTTGCGGTCGATGGCAAGAGCTTGCAGGTAGGGTGTCTTTTTCAGGTCGATTTCGCTGAGCTTGTTGATGCTCAGGGAGAGCTGTCCCAAGTTGGGCACGCCTGAGAGGTCAATTTCGGTCAGGTTGTTGCCTGCAAGGCCGAGGGTGTAGAGGTTGGGGAGCGACAGGGAGACTGATTCGAGGCGGTTGTTGCCGATGGTCAGCTCAACAAGGCGGGGGTTGCTGTTGTCCTCGAAGCGGGTCAGTTTGTTGCCGTCGAGATGGAGCATCCACATGTTGGGGTATTCGGAGGGGTCAAACTCGGTCAGCACGTTTCCTGAGAGGTTGAGCTCCGAGATGTTTTCTTTGTTGACCAGCTTGATGTTTTCCTGAGACAGTTCGGCTTCAGAGAGGGTGATGGCAAATGCCTTGTCCAGACCCGATCCGTCAAAGTAGTCCATAGTCGCGCCGGTGATTGAGAAGACGGTCACGTCAGTTCCGTTACCGTAGGTCCATACCGAGACTTCGGCGTTTTCGACAGTCGTTGCTTCGAAAAGACGGTAGGTATTGGTCAGCAGGTAGGGTTCAAACACGCTCTGCGAGCCTTCCCAGTCGATATATACCGCTCCGCCTTTCTCTTGGGCGGCCGTGAGGGCGAGGCTGACGGTCTGGCCGCCAACCGGGGTGCGGAATTTGGCAAGGAGGCGGTCAGGCTTGGCGGCTGTCTTGATGACGGTGGTCTTGATGATGTTTTCGCCGGCGAAGTCGGGGAACAAGGGATGGGCTATCTCGCAGTAGACACGGCCGAGGTCAGCGTCGAGGAAGCTGCTGATACCTTTGGTTGTCTTGATTTTGTCATCGCCGACGGTGGTGTTGTCGTCGGCCATCTTCCAAGTGTAGACTGTCGACTTGCCGTCGCTGACGAGGTATTGTGACGAGAGGTTGGCAC
>CAMWRO010000186.1 GCA_947176615.1 uncultured Porphyromonadaceae bacterium | reverse complement strand
CATTGAACCTGACAGCCTGAAAATTCCCGTCGACTCCATTATTGTCGAAGTTACCAATGCCACTGACAAGGAAATTTTATTCGGGGAATACTACCTGATTGAACGCGACAATGCCGGGACGTGGGTCAAAATCCCGGTCAATCCCGAATATATCGGCAGCGACATAATTGTTAACGCCGTCGGCTACATCCTCCCGCCACATTCTTCACGCCGCCACACTGACAGGACCCGGGTTTACAGCAAGGCTTTTTCTCCCGGGAAATACCGACTGTCCAAAAGTTTCATTGTCAAGCCGTGGAGCGAGAACGGCAGCGATACCGCCCGTGTCGAATTCTATATAACAAAACCGCTAAGTAGATAACGGTTGCAGACCTTATAATCGAGCCTAAAAATACTTCTGTCGTTAATTAAAGCTAATCTACTAAAAATCAGCATCGATGTACGAAACGGCAAAATGTTTTACGGCATTTTTGCACGAAACGGCAAAATGTTGATGCAAATAACGTCTTATAATTGCGCCGGTTTTTATTCCAAACCCGACTATTGTGTCGTATATTCTTAGACAGTTTTGCCGATGTGGCTTTTATTGGTTATTTTTGTATTCACAACAAATTCAATATTATTGTCATGAAATTAAAATCTATCGGCACGGCAATGTTGGCCATAGCGTTTTTTTCGGGATGTAATACCGGTGACTCGATGCAGAACACGTTTTACTCCGAAGTAAAATCGGTCAACAAGCTCGTCCTCGCTCAAATGACCATCTCCAAGATGGCGACAATCGACGACCTGTCTCTTTCCGAGGCCAAGGGTCTTAAACAGTCAGTGGCCGCAATCGGTGACGCGATGAAAATAGGCAACCGAAAGGCGGCCTATTCCTACGACACATACATGCGCGCGTTTATCGACCTTACCAACCTCCAGCCGACCGACGTGACGGTCGACGAATCGTCCAAGACCATCACCCTGACCCTTCCGGCAATTCAAACCGAATATGTCGGCCGCGATGCCGAAATACGCGAAGACCATTACCGCGTGACGGGACTGCGCTCTGAAATCGATGCCGAGGAACGGGCCAAAATTAAGGAACAGATGAACACCGCGCTGAAAACCGAGGTGGAACAGAATCCCGTATTCCGTGACAAACTCTCACTGCAAGCCCGCGGAAAAGCCAATACTTACTTCAGCTCACTTGCCGCGCGCGACGGCTATAATGTAATCGTAAAATTTAAGGAATCATGAAAACAATACGCCTGATTATAATTTTTGTCATCGTTATCGCCATCGCCGGAGTGGTTGTGTGGTGGCAGATGTCGCCCGAAGTATCCCGTGTCACCATGCACAAAGCCGAAATCAAGGATGTCAGGGCGATGGCACAATTATGCACTGTCGACATTACCGAGGACGTTCCCGTCAAGGGGAGCGTGGGCCCGCGCCACATTTTTGCACGTCAGACAGTCAACGGCAGCATATCCTTTGACCTTGACAATCTGACGATGGAAGAAATCGGCGACAGCGTCATCAAAGTCACACTGCCGCCTGAAATCGTCGAAATCTATGAGTCGACAGAGCCTAACTCCTATGTCATAATCGACCAGTGGACCGATGACTTTTTCGACAGTCCCAATCTCACAACGGCACAGGAAAACGCCATCAAGTCAAAGGTACGCGACAATTTCCGCAAAAAGATTTATGCAAAAGGATATGTGAAACGCGCCCGTGCCGAGGCAGTCGAGAATCTCACCTCCATGCTTAGCGCAATGACCGGCAAACGAGTCACCGTAACCGACCCATCCCCCGCAGGCTATCCTAAATAAAAAGAGGTATTTGAACAAAAAAACGTTTTCATGAGTCGAATTTTGTAATAGAGAAAAGTCTTATATCTAATCCTGAGATATAACAAAATCCGACCATGAAAACAGTTTTAGTAAGAGATGTGTATATAAACCATACCTTATCATAATCTGAATTTAATAATGATAATATTTGCTTATTACTCATGGTTATTTGTTGAATAACATTTGTCTATAAACAATGATATAAATAATTAATTTTCTTTTTCAACAATCGTCACAATGAATTTAAGAAAAAATATGCCACATATATGGTCGATTGATAAGCTATTAAGAACAAATCTTATTATTCCGAATTATCAACGTCCATATAAATGGACTGACAAAAATATAACCGACCTTATCATTGACATACAAAAAAGTATTGAAGAAAGCTATAAGTATACAAATTTCAAATATCGCATAGGGTCAGTCATACTTTATAGAAACAATAAGGACGAATATGAAATTGTTGATGGGCAACAACGTATAATATCTTTACTTCTATTAAAACTATGTCTGGAACCTCATTTTAAGTGCAATTTATTAAATACACAATTCTCAAATAAAGTAACACAAAAAAATATACATGACAACTATAAAACAATTCACGAATGGTTTTCTGTTATTGATGGACATGTAAGAAACGCTTTCAATAAAGCAATGAAAAATATTTTGGAAGTTGTCGTTATTACGGTAATGAGAATTGACGAAGCATTTCAATTGTTCGATTCTCAAAACACCCGAGGACGCGCACTATACCCACACGATTTACTTAAAGCCTATCATCTCCGAGAAATTCATGACAAGTATGAGATGCAAAATGCCGTCGTAAAATGGGAATCAAAAAATCCAAAAGCAATTCGAGAATTGTTTGATAGATATCTATTCCCGTTATGGAATTGGGCAAAATGTCAGAAATGCGGAAATTTTACCTCTGCAGAAATAGATATCTATAAAGGAATTAGTGAAGACTCGAATTATACCTATGCCCGCAGAGCCAATAAAGCAATGCCATACTTTTTACTAACCGAACCATTCATTACAGGGGGAGCTTTTTTTGAAATGGTTGAGCATTATATGGTTATGCTACATAACATCAAAGACGAAATTATTACAAATCCGGACTTCAATGAAATAAAATTAATTCTAACAAATGGAAAAGAGGTCAATACTCCGGAGGAACTGGACGAAATCTACAAATCATCAGGAAACAAAGGTCTTAACCATGCTCGGAATCTATTTTTCTGTGCCTTGCTTTGTTACTATGACCGTTTTAATAATTTCGACGTTATGGCCATAAAGAAACTCTTTACTTGGGCAATGATGGTTAGAGTAGACATGCTTCACTTGGGTTTTGACACCATTAACCGATACGCAATCGGATTGGGGGATAACGACAGATATAGTAATGCAAAGGCTGTCATATCAATGATAAGCTATGCCCGTAAACATACTGAAATATCGGGTATGAAACTTAATATGAGGGCAGAAAACCAAGCTGCCACCGAAAAATGGAATACGTTATATGAACAATTGCTACAATTAAACGGGTATTAATATGGTCGAAGAATTAAGAATATTGGATGAAAGCACGATTTTTGACAAGGGTGCTCATTATATAATCCCACGTTATCAGCGCGCATATGCATGGGAGGATAAAGAAATCGTACAATTAATCGACGATATTAATGATATTGGCGATTCAGGAAACTACTATATAGGTTCCCTCATTGTTTCCAAAACAAAAAACAAATCCGAAACATACGAAGTAGTTGATGGACAACAACGTCTCACCACATTGTACCTTTTATTACAATATTTAGTCTACGAAGGAATTTTGGAAGGAGAAGTTTCACATACACTTTCTTTTGACTGTCGTAAAAACTCAAACTATACTCTTTTCAACATTCAAAATGTGCTATCTGACAATGTTTACTCTGATTACGAAGATAAAATCGAACCATCTATTTATAATGGGATAAAAGCAATTTGTCATAAATTTACAAGCGACAAAGAGTTAGACATGGATGATTTTGTGAATCGCCTACAACAGGTTGTACTATACAGGATAGAAGTTCCTGATAACACTGACCTAAATCGGTATTTCGAGATAATGAATACCCGTGGTGAACAACTGGAACAACATGACGTTCTAAAAGCGCGTCTAATGAAACATCTCAATCCAATCGAACAAGAATTCTTTTCAAGGATTTGGAATGCGTGTAACGATATGACCGGCTATGTCCAAATGCATTTTACACCAACTGAAAGAAAGACCATTTTCGGAAGCGAATGGAACGATTGTCCGTCTAACGATTGGAAAGATTATGGTACATGCTTAAATCAAATGGTAGAATCAGAAAATTCTGCAACAATTGCTGAAATCATCACTCCGAAATTTAAAGTGAGTAATTTCGACAGTGTTCTTGATGAGGACACACATGTGCGCTTTGAAAGCATTATAGACTTCCCTTATTTTTTACTTCATGCTCTTAGAATTTTTGTCAAACTAAATAACGTCTCATTAAAAAGACCATTTGGAGAATTGCTTGACGATAAAAAATTGATTGCAGATTTTGAGAACGTGATAAACCACGGAATAAGGGACAACAAACCTATAAAAGACGATAAGGCCACTTTTGCCCGAATGTTTATCATTCACTTATTACAGACACGTTATCTTTTTGACAAGTTTATAATAAAGCGAGAATACACAAGTGAAGATAACGACGGAGAATGGAGCCTTAAAGAACTTTTCACATCCGGGCCAAAATCTCAAAAGAAGGCCTATTATGTCAATACGAAATTAAAATACGATAATGAATGGGAAAAGACATATATGCCTCGTAATACAAAATGTTTAATGATTCAATCTGCACTTCGTGTTTCATATACATCTCCCAAAGTCATGCATTGGATTACAAGACTCCTTTTATGGCTATTTAAAAACTGCGAATATCCTAATTTAATTAACGAGGCTGAAAATATAGCCGCAGAAGCCACTAAAGAAAACTTCTTATCGAAAAAGGAGTATAAGCTCGGAGTACAAACACCACATATCGTATTCAACTTTTTAGACTACCTGCTATGGAAATTGGATAAAACAGCTTATGATGATTTTGAATTTGAATTTCGCAATTCTGTGGAGCATTGGTATCCACAAAATCCATCTGATGGTTCTTTTGATTCATGGGAAGATAAGGACACTTTCGGAAATTTATGTATCATTTCAAGAAGTGTAAATTCCAAGTTTTCCAATCTGTCTCCAGAATCAAAAATGAAATCATACGCTAAGATTATCAAGAGAGGCAGTTTAAAACTTCGCATAATGGGTGAAATCATACAACACAGTTCAAATGATAATTGGGTTAAAATTCTGTGCCAAGAACATGAGGAAAAGATGATAACAATCCTAAAAGACGCATGTAAAATCTAACATGCGAATTTCACATACATTTGCCACAACTGATATTTAAACTTAATGCGTGTCTTGTCAAAAAATTAGAAAGCGATGAAAACCATTATTGATTTTGAGAAATGGAACCGGCGGGAAAACTGGATGTTTTTCAGCGATTTCGCCAATCCGATGGCATCGATTACATGTCCGGTTAAATGCGGGGAGGCCTATCGGCGCGCCAAGGCTGAAAACAAGTCGTTTTTCCTTGTCTACCTCCATGCCATTCTTTCGGCGATAAACGAAATCGAGGCATGGCGTTACCGCGTGGACCCCGAGGGGCGGATTGTGCTTTACGACCGCATCGAGGTGCTGTCGCCCGTAAAAGTTAAGGGTCGAGAGGGTTTCGTCACCATGCGTTTCCCTTATATTCCCGACCTTAACGGCTTTATCGCCGTGGCCCGGGAGATGATTGACAATCCGGGGGATGCGTCGGCCTATTCGACCGAGGACGCGCAGACCGAGAATGACCTCGTCCTCGTCAGTGCCGTCCCGTATCTTCCATTTACAGGAGCCGAGTTCACACTGCGCAGCAGCAAGGGGAATCCATACCCCTTGATTGTTGTGGGGAAAATGAGCGATGAAGGCACAATGCCGGTCGCAATATCGTTTCACCACGGATTTATCGACGGTGAGCATGTCGGGGCGTTTTTCAGCCTATTGCAGCAGAAATTAGCCTGAGCTACCAAAAACAGAGCGGCCCCCACGCAAAAAAAAGCGGGAGCGAAGTTTTTTTTATTTTATGCATTATTGTTAATGGAACACAGGA
>CAMWRO010000185.1 GCA_947176615.1 uncultured Porphyromonadaceae bacterium | reverse complement strand
TTTCGCAACCCCCGGAAACATATCATTAAAAAAATAAATCTGTAAAGATTTTTCATGATGCGACGTGATTGAAAAATCTTTACAGATTTATTTTTAATCCGTTAATCTACCGTAGGTTGCGCAAGCGCAACCTACGGCTATTCAAGGACGCAATCTTATCAGATTGCTATTGCGCCACATTAAACCTCTACTTTCCGACACCGATTCCGACGCAATATCTACCTCAAAATACAGGCTTGTCTACTAAACATCTCGATGCAATTATCGAATTTTGCAACACCTACATATATGCATTTTTAATCGCATCGAGTAAACGATTTGCGGTGTTGGATGGTTATAACTATAGATTTTTAATAATGTAAAGAGATGTATCGCACTGCTCACGTTTTAACGTTGCTTATGGGACTGGTGTTTGCCACTCAAGGGGTTGCGTCAGCTCCCCGGGCGGACAAATACCTTGCCGACAGCCTTCCGGCCCGATGGAGTTACACGGCTGAATTTACTCAGACGATGCCGACTGACGACGGATGGTGGAAGACATTCAACGATCCCTTGCTGGACTCGCTCGTCAGCAAGGGCATCGAGAGAAATTATGATGTACTGACGGCCTATCACCGCATGGAAATAGCAAGGCAGACCCTCAAACAGGCGAGTTCGCAGTATTATCCGGCGTTGACATTCAATGGGGGCTGGACAAAGAGCCGCTCCTCAGGAGCGATGACCACGTCTTCAACCCCGGCAAGCACCATCAGTTACTTTTCTCTCGGGATAGACATGAGCTGGGAGATTGACCTTTTCGGTAAAATCACAGCTCAGGCGCGTGATAAAAAAGCTCTGTGGCAGGCATCACGCGCCCAATATGTCGGCACGATGGTCAGTATCAGCAGCAGCATCGCATCCTATTACATCGGCCTGCGCATCTATCAGGCCGAGCAGCGTGTCGCGATGGAACATCTCGAATCTCAGAAAAAAGTGGTCGAAATAACCGAGGCGCGCCACGAGGCGGGACTCGTGTCAATGCTTGACGTGTCTCAGGCCCGCACGGTCTATTATGCCACTCAAGCCACAATCCCGCCTCTGGAAACCGCCATCCGCGGTTCGATGAACGCCATCGCCGTCCTGCTCGGCGAGGACATCGAGGATGTCGTGGCGATGCTGACTCCCGGCGTGCCCCTGCCCGACTGCCATCACTTGGTTCCGGCCGGAGTTCCCGCCAACCTTCTCAGGAGACGTCCCGACATCGTGGCTGCCGAATATAACCTTGCAGCCTATGCCGCGGAACTCGGTATCGCTAAAAAAGATTTTCTGCCTACCCTCACCCTCAACGGTTCTATCGGCACCGAGGCTCACCGCGCGGGCGACTTGTTCAGCAACAACAGTCTGACCTACACCATCGCGCCGACGCTGTCGTGGACCCTGTTTGACGGCTTTGCGCGTCGCAGCGCGGTCGCCTCGGCACGCGAGATGATGGAAATCGGAATCGAAGAGTACAACCTGACCGTCCTGACGGCCGTGCAGGAAGTCGACAACGCGATGGCGGCCTATGCCAACGCGCTGAGAGCCATCGACCTGACCGAGAAAGTCGTCGAGGAAAGCCAGCGGTCGTTTGACCTGTCTATTGACCTGTATAAGCAAGGACTCACCCCGTTCAGCAACGTTGTCGACGCACAGATGAACCTGCTTCAGTACTCCGACTCGCGCGTGACGGCACAGGGACGCGCGCTGACTGCGCTCATTGACCTCTATAAAGCATTGGGCGGAGGTTTTCAAATGGACATCTAATATGAATCAAAACAGTTTCAACAATGAAAAAGACATACATCCTATCTTCGGTGCTGACAGTCGCCGCCACTCTGACAGCCTGCCACGGTTCCCACAACAGTTCTGATTCAGACGGGGAAATGCCTGTCGACGTAGCGGAAGCAACAGTTGACTCGGTCGTGCTCCACAAGACCTATCCGGGTTATCTTGACGCGCTGGAGCAAGTAGAGATTGTCGGGAGGGCAAGCGGGCAACTTACCGGCACATATTTTAACGGCGGCGACCATGTAGCCAAGGGGCAGGTTCTTTTCACAATCGAAGATACAAAATACCGCGACGCGGTCACTCAGGCACAAGCCCAGCTCGAAACGGCCAAAAGCACCAATGCCTACGCCTCGTCCCATTATCAGGCCGTCAAAAAGGCACTGGAAAGCGATGCCGTATCCCAGATGGAGGTCAACCAAGCCGAGAGTGCATTCCACGAATCGGAGGCAGCGATAAAAAACGCACAGGCGGCATTGCAGACAGCGCTTACACAGTTGAGTTACTGCACCGTCACCGCTCCCATCTCGGGCACAATCACGTCGGGAATCCCCTATGGCCACGACTTCATCAACGGCGAAGCCTCGCCGGTGCCATTGGCCACAATCTATGACAACAGCGCTTTCAATGCCATCTTCAGCATCGAAGACGAGCAGTATATCAATCTCGTCAACGAAGAACACGGCCCGGGAAAGGCGATAATGTCAAAAGTCCCTCTCACGTTCAGCGAGAAACTGCCTCATTCCTATTTCGGCGACCTCAGTTACATTGCCCCGTCAATCGACAAGTCGACAGGGACAATGGTGGTGAAATGCGTTGTCGAGAATCCCTACAACGAGCTGAGAAACGGGATGTACCTGACAATCGACCTGCCCTATTCGGTTGACCCGAAAGCCATCCTTGTCAAGGATTCGTCAATCGGTACCGACCAGCTCGGGAAATACCTCTATGTGGTCAATGATTCTGACAAGGTTGTCTATACCACGGTCAAGGTGGGAGAGCTCGTCAACGACTCGATGAGAGTGGTCAACGAAGGTATTGCCCCGGGCACACGCTATGTCACAAAAGCATTGCTGAAAGTAAGGGACGGCATGAAAGTAAAACCCATTAAAACGAATTGACGCTATGTTTTCCCGATTCTTCATAGACCGCCCGATTTTTGCGACGGTACTTGCCATAATAATGATTCTGGCAGGCCTGATTACGGTCAAGACGCTGCCGGTCGCCCAGTTTCCCGACATCACTCCGCCCACGGTAAGAGTGACGGCGACCTACCCCGGCGCCGATGCCGAAACGGTGGCCGAGACGGTCGGCGCCCCTATCGAGGAACAGGTCAACGGTATCGAAGACATGCTTTACATGAGCTCCAATTCAGGGTCGGACGGCTCCTATGAACTGACCGTCACCTTTAATATCGGCACTGACTTGGACGAGGCCACCGTAAAGGTGCAGAACCGCATCGCGCTTGCCGAGTCGACGCTACCGTCGGCTGTAAAGCAGCAAGGAGTCTCGGTAATGTCAGAATCGACCAATATCATACTTTTTATCGCCCTCGAAGGTGACTCGACCGGGCGGTATGACGCACTGTATCTGACTAATTACGCGCAGCTCAACATCACCAACGAGCTTTCCCGACTGAAAGGCGTCGGAGGGGCAAACGCATTCGGCGGCGGCGAATACAGTATGCGTGTGTGGCTCGACCCCGAAAAAATGCAGATGCGCGGCCTGACTCCTAACGATGTCAGCGCCATGATTCAATCGCAGAACATTCAAGTGTCGGCGGGAAGTGTCGGAGCCGCCCCGTCAGGCAACAATGTGGATTTCCAGTTCACGCTGACATCTCAAGGCCGGCTGAAAACAGCCGAAGAATTTGGGGACATCGTTCTGAAAACCGGATCTGACGGAGCAATGCTGCGACTGCGCGACATCGCCACGGTCGAGCTTGGAAGCAGCAGCTATTCAAGCGTGTCACATGTATCGGGTGAGGAAGCCGGACTGATAGGCATCTATCAGCTGCCGGGAGCCAACGCCCTCGATGTCGCCAAGCTCGTGAAGGCGAAAATGGAGGACCTGTCGCAATATTTTCCCGACGGCGTCCATTACCGCATCATAATGGACACAACCGACTATGTCAGCGCGTCAATCGACGAAGTGCTCATAACGTTTGTCGAGACAACACTCATCGTGATGCTCGTTATCCTACTGTTCCTCCAGAGCTGGCGCGCCGTCATCATCCCGATGATAACCATCCCGGTATCCCTAATCGCGACATTTGCCGTGATGAAGCTGCTCGGATTCTCGCTTAACACGCTGACCCTGTTCGGCCTCGTTCTGGCGATTGCCATTGTGGTCGATGATGCCATCGTGGTGGTCGAGGACTGTTCCCGACTGGTCGACGAGGGCAAACTGACACCGCGGCAGAGTGCCGAAAAGGCGATGGTCGAGCTGCAAGGGCCGGTCATCGGCGAGGTGCTCGTGCTGCTGTCAGTCTTTGTCCCGACAGCCTTTATCAGCGGCATAACCGGCGAGCTCTACAAGCAGTTTGCCCTCACCATCGCGGTCTCGACCGCATTCTCGGGATTCAACGCCCTGACATTTACCCCGGCGATGTGTGCCCTGTTCCTGCGCAAGAGCAAACCGACCACATTTTTCCTTTATCGGTGGTTCAACAGCGGTTATGCGGCCGTTACAAAGAAATACATGCAGATAATCGGTGTGTTCCTTCGCCGCCCCGTGGTGGCAATAGGGGCCTACATCATTCTGACAGCCGCAGCCTTCTGGGGATTCCTAAAATGGCCGACATCCTACGTCCCCGAGGAAGACATGGGTTATTTCATGACCTCGGTACAGCTCCCCACCGGCGCGTCGCTCGACCGCACCGACAAGATTGTATCGCAGGTTGCCGACAGCATCAAGTCGCTCCCGCAGGTCAAAGATGTCATCTCGATTTCGGGCATGTCATTTCTCGCCGGAGGTGCCGGGAGCAACCTCGGGTCAATGTTTGTCGTCCTCAAGCCGTGGAATGAGCGCAAAGGGAAAGGCAACGATGTCAACTCGGTCATGGCCAAAGTCGACGAAATGACCGCCTCGGTACAGGAGGCCGTGGTATTTTCCATCAACCCGCCCTCTATCCCGGGCCTCGGAATGACCTCGGGATTGCAGATGCAGCTCCTTGACATCAACAATCTCGGCGCAAAGGAGATGGAACAGGCCATAGCCTCGATACGCGACAGAGCGGCCGGAGATTCACGAATCGCACAGATTACCTCCCTCTATCAGGGTTCAGTGCCGCAATATTCGCTCAAGATAGACCGCGACAGGGTTAAATTCCAACAGCTGAAACTGGAAGATGTCTATTCGACACTCTCGGCCTACATGGGAAGCACCTACGTCAACGACTTCGTAAAATTTGACCGCGTCTATCAGGTCACGCTCGGAGCCGGTGCCGACTCGCGCAGCCACATAGACGATGTGCTGAAACTGACAGTGCGCAACTCGCTCGGCGAAATGGTTCCTTTCAGCTCGTTCACCGAGATTGTCCCGACAGTAGGACAATCTACAGTCAGCCGCTACAACATGTATAATACCGCATCGGTAACCGCTACTCCCGCCAAGGGAACAAGCTCGGCCGACGGCATAAAGGCTATGGAGGAAATTGTCCATGACGCCCTCGGCAAAAACTATTCTTACGCATGGACCGGCGAGGCTTATCAGGAGACACAGTCGGGAACAACCGTGACTGTCGTGATGCTTTTCGCCGTAATCATCACCATCCTTGTCTTGGCGGCACAATATGAATCGTGGACCGACCCCGTGGCAGTCGTCATTTCAATGCCGACCGCGATTCTCGGAACAATTCTCGGGTGTCTGTTCATGTCCCAGCCTATAAACATTTACACTCAGATCGGTATAATCCTGCTGCTCGGCCTGTCGGCCAAGAATGCGATTCTGATTGTGGAATATGCCATCGACTACCGCAAATCGGGACTGCCGATACGTCAGGCAGCCGAGGATGCCGGACGAGTCAGATTCCGTCCCATCATGATGACGGCGTTTGCATTTGTCTTCGGTGTGCTGCCGATGCTTTTTGCAACAGGCGCAGGCGCGCAGAGCCGCATTTCGCTCGGTACGGCGGTCGTATTCGGCATGGCTGTCAACGCAATCGTCGGGACACTCTTTGTTCCTAATTTCTGGGAACTCCTGCAACGGTTCAAAGAAAAATATCTGTCAAAAGTATTTGCCGGTAGCGCCGAAAACAGTCCGACAC
>CAMWRO010000184.1 GCA_947176615.1 uncultured Porphyromonadaceae bacterium | reverse complement strand
CTTTCACCCGGGTGCGGTCATCGGCATTGTCGGTTTCGGTTTTGCCCCCACGGACGGAATGTATGAAAAAATTCCTCACACCGGCAATGTCGTTATCGGCAATGATGTGGAAATCGGAGCCAACACGACTGTCGACCGTGCCGTGATGGGGTCTACCACGATTGCCGACGGTGTCAAACTCGACAATCTCATTCAGGTTGCCCACAACTGCTCCATCGGCGAAAACACCGTCATGGCCGCGCAGGTGGGCATGGCCGGATCCGGAAAAGTGGGCGCCAACTGCATGGTGGGCGGTCAGGTCGGTATCGTCGGGCACCTTGCCATTGCCGACGGGACGCACATCGGGGCACAGAGCGGGGTCAACAAGGCCACCCGCCCCGGCGACCGCGTCATGGGGTCGCCTGCTGTCGAGATGGGTGAGTATGCCCGCACGCTCGTAAATGTGAAACGTCTTTCTTCACTCTATGACCGCGTGGCGGCTCTTGAAAAAACGATTAAAAAATAAGAAACATCATATCATAATGAATCAGGTAACGCTTAAAGCTCCGTTTTCGGTGTCGGGCAAAGGACTTCACACCGGACTTGAAATAGAGGCCCGTTTCCTTCCGGCCCCCGAGAATCATGGATACAAATTGAAACGAGTTGATCTCGAAGATCAGCCCGTGATTGACGCGCTTGCTGAAAATGTCGTGGCAACCAACCGTGGCACCGTGCTGGCTCGCGGCGAGGTGAAAATATCGACAGTAGAGCATGCGCTTGCCGCTCTTTATGCCGCCGGTATCGACAACTGCCTTATCGAAGTCAACGCCCCCGAGCTTCCGATTCTCGACGGCAGCGCCCGCGAGTATTGCGAGAAGATTTCGGAAGTGGGTCTTGAGGAGCAGAAAGCTGACAAGGATTTCTATTATGTAAAGTCTAAAATCGAGGTGCGTGACGACACTACCGGCGCGTCAATTGTCGTGCTGCCCGATGAGGATTTCTCGGTTGACGTGAAGATTGACTTCCCTTCCAATGTCCTCAACAACCAGTATGCGACACTCGACCGTATCGAGGATTTCCCCGCCGAAATCGGCGCGAGCCGCACCTTCGTATTCGTGCGTGAAATCGAGCCTCTGGTAAAAGGAAACCTTATCAAGGGTGGCGACCTTGACAACGCAATTGTCATTTACGATTCGCCGATGGAGCAGAGCGAGCTTGACCGATTGGCCGACCTCATGAACGTGCCCCACAAGAATGTGAGCGACTTCGGTTACATCAACAATGTTCCCCTGACCTCGGAAAACGAGCCTGCCCGCCACAAACTTCTTGACGTGCTCGGCGACATCGCCCTCATCGGCCGTCCGCTCAAAGGCAAGGTTATCGCCACTCGCCCCGGACATTCCATCAACACTGCATTTTCCAAGAAAATCCGTCGCGAAATCAAGCATCAGGATATTCAGGCACCCATCTATAACCCCAACAAGGAGCCGCTGATGGACAACAACCGCATCCGCGAGATGCTGCCCCACCGTTACCCCTTCCTCCTTGTCGACAAGATTATTGACAAGGGCACCAACTATATCGTGGGTGTCAAGAACATTACCGCCAACGAGCCTTTCTTCCAAGGTCACTTCCCTCAGGAACCGGTTCTTCCCGGCGTTCTCCAAGTCGAGGCTATGGCGCAGACCGGCGGTCTTCTCGTTCTCAGCGGCCTTGACGAGCCTGAGCGTTATTCTACCTACTTCATGAAGATAGACAACGTGAAATTCCGTCAGAAAGTCGTTCCCGGCGACACCCTCATCTTCCATGTGTCATTCATGACCGAGCTGCGCCGCGGATGCGCCATGATGAAGGGATATGCCTTTGTCGGCGAGAAGATTGTGACCGAGTGTGAGTTTATGGCTCAGATTATCAAGAACAAGTAAAGCAAGATACGACTAAATAAATATTATGAAACAACCTTTAGCCTACGTCCACCCTGCGGCCAAGATTGCCCCCAGCGTGGTTATAGATCCCTTTGTCACCATCGATCAGAATGTCGAGATCGGTGAAGGGACAAGAATCGGCTCAAATGTAACTATCATGGAGGGTGCGCGCATCGGTAAGAATTGCACCATCTTCCCCGGAGCTGTAATCTCCGCCATCCCTCAGGACCTCAAATTCCGTGGCGAGGAGACCCTTGCCATTGTCGGTGACAATACTACAATCCGCGAGTGTGTGACCATCAACCGTGGCACCGCTGCCAAGGGAAAGACCGTGGTCGGCAGCAACTGTCTCATCATGGCCTATTGCCACGTCGCTCACGACTGCGTGGTCGGTGACAACGTCATCATGTCAAACGCTACCCAGCTTGCAGGCGAGGTCGTTGTTGACAATCACGCTGTAATCGGCGGCGGCACGCTCGTTCACCAGTTCTGCCACATCGGACCCCATGTCATGATTCAGGGTGGAGCACTTGTCAACAAGGATATTCCCCCTTATGTAAAGGCTGCGCGCGAACCTATCGCCTATGCCGGTGTCAACTCGATCGGCCTGCGCCGTCGCGGTTTCACCAACGAGGACATCCGTGACATTCAGGAAATCTACCGCTACCTCTATCTGTCGGGACTTAACGTCAGCGATGCGATTGAACGCATCGAGGCCGAACTGCCCGCAACCAAGGAACGCGATGAAATCATCCTGTTTATCCGCAACTCCAAGCGCGGCATTATCCGCGGATATGTATAAATCCCGTCATTTTCATAATTAAACGAATAGCGGCGTTGAAACCATGAAGTTTCAACGCCGCTATCGTTTTTAGTTGTTGTTATTCGTCATCGGAAAGATGTGAGAGAATTTCGTCGGGCGAGCTGATGATGTGGTCGGCATAGTGCTCCTTCAGTTCTTTCACCGACCTGAATCCCCACGACACCCCGATTGATTCCACACAGGCGCGGCGGGCGGTCTCCATGTCGACTCCCGAGTCTCCGATGTAAAGGACTTCGGCCTTGGGAGTGGGGCATTTGCCGAGAATCTCGAAGACTATCGACGGGTCGGGTTTCACCGGGACACCTTCTTTCTGCCCCTCGACGGCCGCCCACGGCACGGTCGGGAAAAAGTGTGTTACGAGCCGGGTGACGGCTGACTGATACTTGTTGGACGCGACGGCGACTTTTACTCCCCGGGATGTCAGCTCGTCGAGCAATTCGGGAATGCCGGGATAGGGGGCGGTGTGGTCACAGTCGTGGCAGTCATAGTATTCGCTGAATTTTTCACGCATCCGTGCGATGTTTTCGGCGTTGCGCTCGTCCTCGGGCAGCGCTCGTTCAAGCAGGCGGGAGACACCGTTGCCGACAAACATCGGGTAGGACGATAGCGAATGCTGCGGATAGCCGCATTGCGACAGGGCATAGTTGGTCGCGATGCCGAGGTCTTCAATGGTGTTCAGCAATGTTCCGTCGAGGTCAAATATAACAAGCGATTTCATTTTTTTTGAGTGAAAGATGTAATTAACAGATAACACGGGACCGTGTCATCGGGTTTTAGAAAGGATAACCGACAGCGAAGTGGAATGTCGCGTCGCGGTGCCAGTCGGGATGGATTATGGGCCAGCGTTCCTGATCCTGCGCGGGATTGTGGACTTTGAATCCCAAGTCGAAGCGCAGAAGGAAATATGAAAAATCAAAACGCAGACCGACACCGTAGGCCAGTGCGATTTGTTTCCAAAAACGGTCTAACTTGAACTCGCCGCCCGGCTGGTTTTCGTAATTTCTGATTGTCCAGATATTGCCCGCATCGACAAATGCCGCTCCTTCGAGAACCCAGAACAGCTTGGCGCGGTATTCAAAATTGAGGTCGAGGCGCAGGTCGCCGCACTGGTTTATAAAGTCGGTCACGGAGTTGCGGGAGTTGTAGGACCCCGGACCGAGTGTCCTGACACTCCATCCGCGCACACCGTTGGCACCGCCGGCATAAAACCGTTTCTCAAACGGCATTACGGTCGAGTTGCCATAGGGGACGCCGATGCCGCCGCCCACATGGAACGCTACTGCGTGGCGCGTGTTGATGTTGCGCGTCAGGCCATAGTCGATTTCAAATTTTGCATACTGGGAGTATTGGATGCCGAAGACGCGGTAAACTTGGTCATGGCGTTTCTGACGGGTGGCCTTGGACAGCGCATACAGCAGGTTTCCGGCAGTCTCGACCGAGGCGCGGAGGGTGTAGATGCTTGACTGCAGCTCGACGCGGCCGATGGATGTCGAGGCCGGGATTCGCCGGTTGGTGCGGTAATAAGTGTAGCCCATGCGCATGATGAAGTGGTCTTCGTAGCTGTAACGCAGCAGCGGGTTGTCGGGGGCAATCTGGTCGAGAAAGTCGTTGGTGCGCTCGGGCAGGTAGACATAGTTGATGTCGATGAGGTCAAATGTGTACCGGTGGTTGTTCTCGCGGTTGGCCCATTTGTATTTCCACGCCGCGCCGGCGATGATGCGGGTGTATTCGGGGCGTTCCTGATAGTTGAACGAGACTGCAAACTCGGTCGCAACCCTCAGTCGCCGTTTCATCTTTTCAGGCGCAAACGGGAATTCAAACCTCGGGAAGGTGATGCCTGTTTCCGCGGCATACTCGGTGTAGCGGTCGTTGATGAGGCCGTTGAAATTGCCCGAGAGGCTTTCATAGTTCATGCGCAACCGGGTGGTCAGCAACTGTGAGCCTTTGGCTATATTGCGATGCTGGTAGGTCAGTCCGAGGCCGAATCCGAGGTCTCCTTCCGAATTGGTCCCCTCGACGTCAAATGTCACGGATTGCTTTTTGTTGCGTGACAGCAGGACGTAGATGTCGAGCCATTCGCGGCCGTCGGGGGTCGCGCCGACCCGGAGCGTTTCCATGTTGATTGACTTCAGGATGCTCAGTCGCGACAAAGACTCATAGGTGCGGTCAAGCTCGGCGACGCTGTAGAGCTGCCCCGGCTTTATATAGTTTTTCTCCTCCAGAACTTTTGGTGAGAGGTATCGGTCTTTCCCATAAAGCACGGTGATGTCCTTGTAGCGCACGGTATCGTTTACCGTATATGCCGATTTGGCCGACGTGGTCGCGTCGTAGTCGGTAACGTAGTAGACATTCCTGACAAAGTAGCGCCGGTGGGCCGGCACCGAGTCGCGGTCACTGCGGCGGGGCGGCCTGACGGCCAGTGTCAGGTTCACCTCCTTGGAATTTTCGGCCGTGTCGGCGATGAAAGTGATGTATTCCTTGGTAAACGCATAGTAGCCGTTGTTTCTCAGCCGCTCGGTAATGGCTGTGCGTTGTGCCTCGAAGTCGTCGCGATTGAAGAGATTGCCGGGCTTGAGGGTCAGTAGGGCCGAGTCGGCGAAAATAACGTTCTGAATCGCTGTGTCGGGAATCAGGTATTCGACCGATGCCAGACGGTGAGGCTCGCCGGTCGTGACGGTATATTTCACGTCGATTTTTTTGCCTCCGGGCGCCGGTAACGACTCGACAGCCACGTCGGCGTCCATGTAGCCTCGGTTTATGAGGGCCTGAGTGAGTTGTCGCTTTGACGCCTCGGTCAGGGAGTTGTCATATATTACAGGGGGCTGTCCCATCCGTCGTATCCATCGGTTATACCACCGGGAGGAGTCCCGGCCCGATAGGTTGTAGGTGGCAAGCTGGAGTTTGAAAAAACCGAGTGATTTGTGATTGGGAGCCTGTCTCAGATAGTTGACAAGATCGGTCTTTTTGACTGCATTGTCACCGTGAATTTCAATATCGACATTGTCAAGCAGATATTTTCCCTCGGGTACATGCTTGGTGGAACTACAACCCGCGAGAAGGATTGCAGTCAATATCGCGATAATATAGGAAACCGATTTGTGTGGCATATAGTACCGCAAAATTACGAAAAATATGCGGGTATAGGAAATTATTTCAGCCGGTGTTTGATTACACATTAAGCGGTAATTGTTAAATAAGGTTAAAATAGGCTGAGGCGTTTGGCAGATTCAAAATAACTCCTTAACTTTGCAGTGTCAAAATCAGACAGGAGGTCTGAAATAAAAAATGACAAAAATGGCGATTTAGTGTAGTGGCCTAGCACGCCACCCTCTCACGGTGGAGACCAGGGTT
>CAMWRO010000183.1 GCA_947176615.1 uncultured Porphyromonadaceae bacterium | reverse complement strand
GAAGCGGGGTCAACATCGGTGAACGAAATGTTTCACTGGAGCATGTTGACAGCATATTTCTGGAAGGGTAAGATTTCCGAGTAGTAAAGCACGCAAAGGAGGGCGACAAGCCAGAATCCGCTCGAAGTAAGGATTTTGCCAAGGTCTTTCAACTGGAAAGGATCATCTTTTTCTTCCTCGGCATGGGTCTGCTCGTCAAGTTTCTTGTCCATAAAGAAATAGACAATGAACATAATCAACGCAATCATCAGCAACACTACACCGAATGCCACCGAGCGGCTGACGCTGATGTCACCGCCAAGTTCGGCAAACATGGGTGAGAAAATCATACAGGTCGCGACTCCAAGACGGGCGAGAGCCATCTCCGACCCCATCGCGAGAGCCATTTCCTTACCTTTAAACCACTTGACAATGCCTCGGCTGACCGTAATACCGGCCATCTCGACACCACAGCCGAAAATCATGAAACCCACGGCCGAAAACTTGGCCGACGCGGGCATACCCTCATAGAACGGAGCAATACCAAGTTCCTCAAAAACCGGGATATGGTTCAAGTGATTTGTAAACCACACGTCGAGCGAGCTTCCGATAAAAGCATCGGTCAGCGCATACCAGTTGATAGTGGCGCCGACAAGCATCACTGCTCCTGACAGAACGGCGGTAAAACGAACCCCCATCTTGTCAAGAATGATTCCGGCGAAAATCAGGAAGAAAATAAACACGTTAAGAAATGTCTCGGAACCCTGCATGGTGCCGAATGCAGTAGAATCCCATCCGCGGGTCGACTGAAGCAAGTCCTTGATAGGCGACAGGATGTCCATAAAAATATATGAACAGAACATGGCAAACGCTAAAAATCCCAGCGCGGTCCATCTCGCCCAAGGCTTGTCGGAAAGTACTTGTTTTACTGTTTCCATTTAGCAAAAAGTGAAATGATTTAAATTATTATTTTCACAAAATTACTCAAATTATGCGAATCGGCACGATTTTATTTATTAATTTCGCAAATTAATCACTCAATTTAATATCCTCATGCCATTTTCACGACAACCCTATACACTTGACCGCACTGTGCGGCTCGTCATAAACTGCGTGCTGTTTCTCGGCGCCATATGGCTGGTCAACACTTTGAAAGGTGTCCTTCTCCCGTTCCTCGTCGGGTGTCTCATTGCCTATATTCTTGAGCCCGCGGTACAGCTTACCCGCGACCTGCTGAAACTGAAGGGACGCATTGCGGCCACATTCATAACCCTCTTTGAACTGCTTTTCTTTTTCCTGCTGATATGCTATTTCCTCATTCCCTCCATAATCAGCGAGGCGACCGAAATGGCCGGGATGCTCAAGACCTATGCCAAGACCGAGATGAACGCCATCCCGTTTGTCCCCGACTCGGTTCACGAGTTTCTGCGCACACATATCGACTTTGAAAAAATCGCGTCAAAACTCTCCCGCGAGGAATGGACGCGCATGATCGAGGAGACTCTCTCGGCATCGTGGTCACTTATTTCCGGCTCTATTTCAATTTTATTGAGCATATTCAGCTGGATAATAGTTTTGCTCTATGTGATTTTCATCATGATTGACTATGAGAAACTGTCCGACGGGTTCCGGCGCATGATTCCGCCCAAATACCGCAAATCGGTTCTCGGTATATGCCGCGACGTAAAGACCAGCATGAACCGGTATTTTCGCGGGCAGGCCCTTGTCGCGTTCATTGTCGGCATCCTTTTCAGCATCGGATTCCTTATCATCGGCCTTCCGCTTGCCATCATCCTCGGTCTGTTCATCGGATTGCTGAACATGGTGCCCTACCTGCAGCTTATATCACTGATTCCGACAACCATTCTGTGTCTCATCTACTCGGTCGATACCGGCATGAGCTTCTGGACGCTGTTCTGGGAATGCATCGCCGTCTACTGCATTGTTCAGGCTATTCAGGACCTTTTCCTCACCCCAAAAATTATCGGAAAAGCCATGAGCCTGAACCCGGCACTCATCTTCCTGTCGCTCTCTATATGGGGCACCCTTCTCGGATTCATCGGTCTCATCATCGCAATCCCGCTGACGACACTGTTGCTGGCCTATTACGACCGCTATATAATCCGGCCCAATGAAAAAAACACACTGCGGCCAAAGGGTTAAAAAATCCCAATCTGCAGTTCCCATCTTGTCCGTGGGTGAAAATTTAGCTAACTTCGTGGTCGATTATGAGAATATCAGCAATTATTCAACGTACTTTCTGCCTTGTAGCCGCCAGTCTTTCAGCCATTGCATCCTCGGCATTTCCGCTTGACATCTCGGGCATCGACACTACGCGCACGGCAATATATATCGAAGACCTCCGTTTCGGCGTACCCATTGTAGCTGAAAACATTGACGTGTCGCTTGTGCCGGCAAGCATCATGAAAAGTGTCACTGTGGCTTCGGCTCTCGCCATCGGAGACCCCGAGGAAAGATTTGTAACACCGGTAACTGCCGTCGGAAACATATCGCCCGACGGGACACTTGACGGCAACATCATCGTCACAACCTCAGGCGACCCGTCGATTGAATCGTCATTTCTTGACGGGACACACGGTTTTTGCGACAGCATCGTCACTGCGGTGGTCAATACCGGCATCACCGCCATAAACGGTGACATCGTTATAAAAGAGGAAGGCTTTGAGGATGACCGCGTTCCTGCCGGATGGATGGACGAGGATGTGGCGTGGCCCTACGGGGCCGGGCACCACGGGGCCAATTTCCGTGACAACCGTTTCACGCTGCGCCTCCCCTCGCGCGAGACCATCCCTTATGTCCCCGACCTTGACATACGCATAGTAACACGCGGGAAGAAACAGGGATTGAAAGCTACCCGCAATCGCGACACAGAGACATTCACCTTTACCGGACGGGTTCCGCGACGGGGCTACAGCGACCGACTCGCTATGCCGCGGCCGGCCAAAGTGATGCGGCATGAAATTATCGAAAAGCTCCGGACAGCCGGCATCGAGGTGCGGCAGTCAGCCGTAAAACCTGAAAAGGAAACCATCCTGCTATACACCCATCTCTCCCCTACCTTCAGGGAAATCATGCGCAGCCTCATGTTCAGGTCTGACAACATGATGGCCGAAGGAATGCTCCGCGCGCTGCGGCCCGGAGGCTCGCGCGCCGACGCCGTCAAGGAGGAATTGGCCGTGTGGAGCGATGCCGGCATCTCTCTTGCCGGCATCAATATCGAAGACGGCAGCGGACTCTCGCGAAACGACCGTCTGACGGCACGTTTCCTTGCCGACGTACTGAAAACCATGACCGCTCCCGACTACAGCGACGACTACACTTCGCTATTTCCGCGTGCAGGCTACGAAGGCACCGTGCGCAACTTCCTTGCCGGGACCCATCTTGAATGGTACATCGCACTGAAAACCGGCAGCATGCGCGGCGTGCAGTCCTTTGCCGGGTATAAATTTGACGAAGAAGGCAGACCCACCCACTTAATAATTTTCATTGTCAACGGGTTTACCTGTAACCGCGCGACCTTAAAAAATGCAATTTCGCGCTTGCTATTAGAAAAATTTCCATTAAGTTTGCAACTTGAAACCCTAACTGAACCGACAGATCTATGAAAGATTATTCAGCAATGCTCAACCTGAGCTATGAAATAGAGGGTCTGATTACCTTACAGATGAACCGTGGCGAGACAGCCGCGACTCAGATTGACGCGCTCATTATTGATAAGATTTCGCAACTTGCCCGGCTCGCCGGAGTCAGTGACGTCACATCGGAACCGGTCGAAAATGACGATGTCGCAATAGTCAATGCCGTGCTGACCGAGGAGGAAGAAGATGCACAGCCATTCATCCCCGACAATGAAGATGTCACTACCGCCCATCAGCAGGTGATGGCCCGGTCTCACCCCATAAGCGACCTTCCGACCGACCCGCATATCTCCCCCAACAGCCGCAACGAGTTTGCCGACCCTGACGATGCCGAAGCCACCGCGCGGCTCAGACCATCGGTAAAACCCGAGCCTGAACCCGCTTGGGAAGAAGTGGAGACATTTGACTCGCCACAGATTTCGCTTGACGAGAAAATTGCCCGTGAATCAGTCAAAGACATCCACACCGCGTTCAGCATCAATGACAAGTTCCGTTTCCGCCGCGAGCTGTTCAGCAATTCAATCCAAGACTACAACGAGTCGATTGACATCATCGCCGCCATGTCGTCCTATGACGAAGCCGAGGATTATTTCTACAATGACTTGTGCTGGGACCCCGACAACAGCGAGGTAAAAGCCTTCATGGAAATCGTTTCCCGCTATTTTGCCAAATAAACGTCATGGCAGGCAAGCTGTACATTGTACCCACTCCGGTGGGCAACCTCGGCGACATGACTCCCCGAGCTATCGAGATATTGAAAAAGGTCTCTCAGATTTATGCCGAAGACACACGGACCAGTTCAGTGGTTCTCCGCCACTTCGGCATCACCACGCCATGTGCAAGTCATCACAAGTTTAACGAGCACGCCACCGCGTCACCAATAATCGACCGCATCGAGAGCGGCGAAGACATTGCACTGATTTCCGATGCAGGCACACCCGGAATCAGCGACCCCGGTTTCATGCTGAGTCGCGAGTGCCGCCGCCGAGACATCCCGGTCGAGACATTGCCCGGAGCCACGGCATTTGTCCCGGCGCTTGTCAACTCGGGACTGCCCACTGACCGTTTCTGTTTCGAAGGCTTTCTTCCGACAAAAAAAGGCCGCATGACGCGCCTTGAAAAAATCGCTCAAAACGATTGCACCACCATCATCTACGAATCCCCCACACGGCTCCTGAAAACATTGTCGCAACTGGGTGAGGCATGCGGTCTTGACCGCCCGGCATCCGTGTCACGGGAAATATCCAAGATGTATGACACCACATGTCGGGGAACCATCGGCGAGTTAATAAAATTTTTTACCGAGAACAATCCCAAGGGAGAAATCGTTGTTATTATCGGAGGGAAAGATGACGACCGTGAAAAGGTTCATCGAAACAAATATCGCTCCGAAGACTAAACACGTTTATAACTATTTGGAATCAACATCAAAAAGAATTTACGATGAAAAAATTATCAGTATTTGCTGCTGCGGCACTGGTAGTGCTCACTGCATGTAACGGAGACAAACTCCGCAACGCTGAAGCTGAAAACGAGCAACTCAAGGGCGACCTCCGTGAAACCCTCGCTACACAGGACAGCCTCCTTGTCCTTGTCAACGACATCTCCGAGGGCATGAGCCAGATTAAAGACCTTGAAAAAATCATCGCTACCCCCGGCGGCCTCGGCGCCGAATCGGCATCACGCAAGGAACAGATTAAAAACGACATGATTGTCATCCAGCAAGCCCTTCAGGAACGCCGCCAGCGCCTTGAAGAACTTGAGAAAAAACTTCAGAACACCTCAGGTGAAAATTCCACACTGAAAAAGACAATTCAGACTCTTAAAACCCAGATTGCCGAACAGCAGACTGAAATCGCCACGCTGACCAACCAGCTCGCATCGGCCAATATCCGCATCAAGGAGCTCGACAACACAATTGCCGGCCTTAACACGACAGTCGATTCGCTCAACACGAGCGTGTCAGCCGCCGACGCAGAACGCGCCCGCGCTGAAGCCGAAGCCCTTGCCGCTGAAAAAGAGCTGAACGAATGTTTCTACGCCATCGGCACCAACAAGGAATTAAAAGCCAAGAAAATCCTTGAAAAGAAATTCCTCGGCAAGACCAAGGTCATGAAGGGAGACTTTGACGAGTCATATTTTACCGCAGGTGACAAGCGCACTCTTACTGTCATCCCCACCCACAGCAAAAAAGCCAAAATCATGACCGGCCAGCCCAAGGACTCTTACCAGATTGTAGACCAAGGCGACCAAAAGGTCATCAATATTACCAACCCTGCCAAATTCTGGCAGCTCTCCAACTTCTTGGTTATCCAAGTCGACTAAAGACATCGACATAGTCTAAAACACCGGGATGGAATGAACTGACGCCCGTCAGTTCATTCCATCTTCATTTAGAGGTTGTTTAATAACAAATGTTAACCCAAAGTGGTAGCATCTTTCAGTT
>CAMWRO010000182.1 GCA_947176615.1 uncultured Porphyromonadaceae bacterium | reverse complement strand
TTACGCTATTGGTTTGGTAGCCCACATAGGAAATATCGAGAACAGTGCCGGGCTTGACACTGAGGGAGTACTTGCCGTCGAGGTCTGTGGCGACAGCGGTCTTTGTCGACTTGGCAATAACCGACGCTCCTATGAGTTCCTCGCCGGTAGCTGAGTTGGTCACTGTGCCGTGGACCGAAATGTCCTGCGCTTTGAGCGTGAAGCCGAGCATCAGTAACGCAATCGTCAACACACATCTGCTCCTGATTTTCATGGCAGACAGGTTTAGTTTAAGATTTTGTTTTTCTGACATAGTTACTTTTTTAGGTTAAAAAAATTGTCGATATGTTTTAGATGCTCAAATTTACGACTCCTTATTATAAAGAATAGGGCAGAAATGTTGATGCGATGGGATAGCTGTGTAGATGTCAACGCAGAAGGTCCATTTTTTATTCAGGTGAAGGGCATAATCCACACAGCTGCGGCTCACAGAAAAAATGAATAAAAAGTGGTATTTCAGGGATGTATCGTCCTGCAAATACCATATCGGAAACATTTGAGTCCCCTCGAAAGCACTGATTCCGGCTAATTTTGCAATATCCAATCAGAAAAGTCACAAAGCCCAATGTATATGTTGAAAAAAGTAATGTTGCCGTCGCTGCTTTTCGTAGCCGCATGTTCAGAATCCGGACCTGCGTCGGAACCGGTCATTCCGCCGGCTCCGGATAAACCGGAAAACGGATATGTCTATACGATTCGCCCCGATATAAAGGTCTCCGAAATCAGTCCTTATATATATGGAATGAATCTAAGGAAAGAGTTTTCACACACGGCCGGTGACTATTCGACTCTCGTACGTCTTGGCGGTAATCGTCTGACCGGCTATAATTGGGAAAACAATGCATCCAACGCCGGCAGTGACTGGAATCATTCATCTGACAACCATATCCCTAATCAGATGGTCAGGGGCAGCGATTCAAATGTTCCCGGTTCAGTAGCATCTGCATTTGTCGGGAATTGTCTTGACAATGGCCAGACACCGCTGTTTACCATACCAATGTGCTATTATGTGGCCGCTGACAAAAAAGGAGAGGTTGCCGAAGGTGATAAATCGCGTTGGCTGGAGAATCTTCCGGTTAAGCCGACTCCCTTCAGTGCCACTCCTGATTTAACCGATGGCGCGGTTTATGCCGATGAGTGTGTAAATTTCATTGCCAATGTCTGCGGGGCAAAAGGTAAAATGTTTTACTCACTTGACAATGAGCCGGATCTATGGCATTCAACACATCCGCGTATCTGCCCGACGCATATTTCATGTAAGGATTTTATTGACAGGACGGTGAATTATGCTAAAGCTATAAAGACTGTTGATCCACACTCTCTGATATTTGGTTTCGCATCATTCGGCTATTCAGGCTATAACACTTTTGCAAGTGCGCCTGACTGGAATAGTGTCAGAAGCGGTTACGGCTGGTTCTTGGATTACTATCTTGACAAGGTTAATCGTGCGTCTGTCGCCTATGGTTCGCCGTTGGTAGATGTGCTTGATTTACATTGGTATCCTGAGGCAAAAGGTGACAACCGTATCAATAAGTCTACATCCAATACCCAAAAAGACAAGGAGGCCCGTTTGCAGGCCCCGCGCTCGTTATGGGACGAAACGTATAAGGAAAACAGTTGGATTGCCGAGCAGTCCAACTGCCGGCTCCCGCTCATACCCAATGTGATGAAATCGATAACAAAATATGCTCCGAATATGAAACTTGCTTTCGGCGAATTCAATTATGGAGGATATGAGGACATAACAGGTACAATTTCGCTTGCCGAGGTTCTTGGCATATTTGGCAAATATAATATCTATGCCGCTTGCCATTGGGGTGATCCGGGTACATATGGGTCACTTGCCTATGACCTCTATCTTAATTATGACGGAAAAGGTTCTAAATATGGCAGTACGCTTGTAGAGAGTACTCTTAATAAAACGTGGGTTAACAGTTCGGTGTTTGCCTCATTGGATGATAATTCAAAACTTCATTTAATCATAACCAACAAGTCATTTGATGAAAAAATAGATGGAAAGTTTAAAATTGATTCATCCGTGAGCTATCGCAATGCAGCCGTTTATTATGTCGTTGACGGGAACCCCGGAATAAATGAACGTGATGTCATTGCCATAGATGACAATCAGTTTACATATACGTTGCCTCCATTGAGTGTGGCACATGTAGTTATAGAATAGCAATTTTAATGGTAATAAATAAATTTTTAAGGTAAAAAGGGGCCCGCATTTGTGAAAATGCGGGTATCCCGTTAACTAAACTTGTTGAGTGGTTCAAAATTTAAAATGAAATATTAACTTTGTAAAATATTATTGAACAATTATGAAATGTAATATCATAGCATTATCCTTATTGTTTTCTGCCATAGGTCTTTCAGCCGATGCCCGCGAGCACTTGAATTTTGATCGCGGGTGGGAATTTGCTTATGGCAATGCATCTGATCCATTGAAAGATTTTGGTTGCGGAACGGAGTATTTCAACTATCTGACCAAAGCCGCCTCGATTCATAATAAAGGCCCCTACAGCCATGACTTTGACAAAACTTTGTGGGGTAAAGAATGGAAAAACGTGACTCTGCCACACGATTGGGTTGTGGATTTGCCGTTTGATGGGGAAGCGAGCCATAGTCACGGATATAAGACAGTGGGTTTCCAGTATCCTGAAACCAGTGTCGGATGGTATCGCAAAAATTTTAATGTGAGCCCCGAGGATAAAGGCAAGCATTTCTCTTTGCGGTTTGACGGAATATTCCGAGACGCTCGGATTTGGGTTAACGGCTTTTATTTAGGCAATGAACCAAGCGGTTATACGACACAGGTGTATGACATATCGGAGTATTTGAATTATGACGGGAGCGATAACCTTGTCGCCGTAAGGGTTGATGCCACATTTCAGGAAGGCTGGTTCTATGAAGGGGCCGGCATTTACCGACATGTGTGGCTTGATGTGACTGACCCGGTTCATGTCGCTCCCTTCGGCACCGCTGTTTCGACTAAAATATCTTCAGATGCGAGTCGGGCCGAAATATCGGTCTCTTGCACTGTTGACAACAAGTCACTTGTGCCTGCTGACTATGTTCTGCATCATTCCTTATATTCACCTTCAGGCGAAATGGTGGCAGAGGCATCGGTGAAAGAGACCGATGTGCAGTCTAAGGACAATCGTTGTTCTTCACTCACGTTGAACATTGACAATCCTGTTTTGTGGGATTTGGACAATCCCGCACTTTATAGGGTGGAGACATCTGTCATAATGGGTGACAATGTCGTTGACAAATATAACACTACGATAGGTATTCGTGACATCAAGTTTGATGCCGACAGCGGCTTCGTGCTTAATGGACAACGTGTAAAATTAAAGGGATTTAACATGCATCAGGATCATCCCGGAGTCGGTGTCGCCATTCCCGACGCACTGCAGGTTTACAGACTGCGGGAGCTTAAAAAATTGGGTGCTAACGCTTATCGTGCGAGCCATAATCCGATGACTCCCGAAATGCTTGATGCATGTGACAGCCTCGGAATACTTGTCATAGAGGAGAACCGACTGATGGGTATCAACGATGAGCACATCAGGCAGCTGCGACGGATGATCGAGCGAGACCGTAACCATCCGTCCATAATTCTCTGGAGTGTCGGAAATGAAGAATGGGGAATAGAGTGGAAAGAAAAGGGGGCATTGCTGACCGAGACCATGAGAGAATATGCACATCGGATTGACCCTACACGATTGATGTGTGTGGCGACAAGCAGCGGCCCGAATATAGTTGTCCCGGCAGATGTGGCGGGTTATAACTACATGATGCAGAATCCTATAGATAAGCATCGGGCCCAGTATCCCGACCGTAGGGCTGTCGGGACCGAAGAAACTACCGGTTGCGGCACGCGTGGTGTCTATTTCCCGGCACATGACATGGGTCACATGGTGTCGCTCAATCGCGGCAAAGATCGTCGGGACAGCACATATAATGCCATAGAGCGGGGCTGGAAATTTTATGACGAGCGGTCATGGCTCGGCGGTATATTTTATTGGACCGGTTTTGACTATCGCGGGGAGCCGAATCCGATGTCGTTCCCTGCCACCGGCTCCCAATTCGGCATTCTTGACTATTGCGGATTCCCCAAGGATGAGGCGTACTATATCAAATCTTGGTGGAATACCGAGCCTGTGCTCCACATCTTTCCTCATTGGAACCTTGCCGGACATGAGGGCGAGGAAGTCAGTGTCTGGGTTTACAGCAATGCCGAGGAAGTCGAACTGTTTGTCAACGGTAAGAGTGCCGGGAGAAAAGCGATGCCGAAAAACGGTCATTTGGAGTGGTCTACGGTTTATAAACCGGGGAAACTGAAAGCCGTGGGTTACAAAAACGGCAAGAAGATGATGGAACGTATAGTCGAGACTACGGGCCGAGCCGAGAAAATCAGCCTTATCGGAGACCGAACTTGTATAAATGCTGACGATTGTGACGTCGCTGTCGTGAATGTCAGCCTTGAAGACCGAAAAGGTCGTTTCGTACCTGACGCCAATGAAACTCTCCTGTTGAAAATTACAGGCCCGGGAAGAATACTCGGAGTAGGTAACGGAGACCCTGCATATCGGGCGGGAGAACGTGCGACTGACATAAATGCGCGGGAATATACGGTCGAAAGTTTTAATGGCGTTGCACAAGTGCTGATTCAGTCATCTGACACCCCCGGAACAATCAGTCTTGAAATCAGAGGTGAAAATCTCGCCCCCGCTGTAATATCAATTGAAAGCAGATAGTATTGTCAAATTATACAACCATCAGAGCATTGAGGTCAATAGTGAACAAATATCTGGTTGTGTTGCAGGCATTACTCCTGTCATTCATGACAGGAGTAATGCCTGCAACAGCCCGGAGTTATGAGTTTTTTCATCATCTTCACACATGGTCGGATGAAATAAAAGCGATTTACCCCGATTCATCAGGGCGCATATGGATTGGCACGATACACGGGTTGATGCGCTATGGTGATTTCCCTATTGATAGCCACTGTTACGGATATTATCCCGATGAATTTAGAAACGGGGTCTATTCCATAAATGATTTTGATGACAATTACATGCTCATACAGATCTATGATGGTGGAAAATATGTGTTGTATAATCCTGATACGAACAAGGTCAGCTATCGGTTGGATGATCTGATGACGGAATGGGGCATCGGTTTGAAAAACCGGTGGAATTTGAAAATCAGAACTGACAATGAGCGTAACATATGGTTTTATGTCGATGGGAAACTTTATGTCAGGTTTGTCTCGCAAAATAAGACAGTGAAAATAGCCGATTTGCCGAATCGGATTTTAAATGTTAGTGTCAATAGCCGATATTTGTGCTTTCTGACAGATGATACGATATATGTCTATTCCCGCGATGGATTAAAACCGGTGACAGAGATAGCGCATAAATTCAAAGCTGATACGCGATTTCTCAAGATTGATGATGCCGGTAATATCTGGGTGGGAGGAGATAATCTTCTGAGATATGACAGCCGGGACTCCCGATGTCAGTTAATCAGGAAAGATGTGTTTATTACCGACATGGTCATGAGCCTTAACGGAGACATTCTGGTCTCGACCAATTCTTCGGGTCTGCTGCGATATGGCAAATCGGGACAATTGCTACAGGAAATCCGTCATATTCCTTACAATCCCAATTCATTGGCATCGGACAATATCCGATACTTGGCTGAGGATGCCGATACGACTTTGTGGATCTGTTATGACAAGAGGGTAATCTCAGCGTGTAATCCCCGAGCCCTTGAGTCGTCGCTGAATCACATAAACAGTATTAAACTTGAGGGTTTTGAGGATGATATAATAGCTATACGTCAGGACCGTGAAGGGAATGTCTGGATGGGAAGCAACGGTAACGGTTTGTTCCGGATGGATTCTGAAGGCCAATTTTCCGTTCCCAATTTCTGGAAAAACCATGAAGCGACCGTTGTGACCGACATATATTTTGACTCTCGGAATCGGATGTGGGTGGCTACCTACCGGGATGGTATATATTGTATAAACGATGCAGAGATACATCAT
>CAMWRO010000181.1 GCA_947176615.1 uncultured Porphyromonadaceae bacterium | reverse complement strand
CGGTAAACGTCAGCGGCCACAAGCAGCGGGCGTTTTCCCTGCTCACTCTTTAGCTTTTTTGCAAGTTTGCCCGAAAATGTTGTTTTTCCCGATCCCTGCAGCCCCGACATGAGGATTACGGCAGGATTGCCCGACAGATTCAGGCCGGCAGCCTCGCCGCCCATGAGACGAGCAAGCTCGTCATGGACAATCTTGACCATCAACTCGCCCGGCTTGATGGCATTGATAACGTTCTGCCCGAGTGCTTTTGCCTTTACTTCGTCGGTAAACTGCTTGGCTACCTTGAAGTTGACGTCGGCTTCGAGAAGTGCGCGGCGCACATCTTTCAGTGTTTCGGCAACGTTGATTTCGGTGATTTTGCCTTCACCTTTCAGGATTTTAAAGCTGCGTTCAAGTCTTTCGCTTAGATTTTCAAACATGTCGTAGTCCTTGGGATATGGGGTGGGTTATATTTCGTAATTATTTGATGAGTCGGTTAGTCGCTGTATCGGGGAAGATGACGGCGGGAGTAAAGTCTCGCGCCTCATCGGGAGTCATTCCGGCATAACACATAATAATTATGATGTCTCCGACCTGTACTTTGCGTGCCGCCGCGCCGTTCAGGCAGATTACTCCTGAACCTCGCTCGCCGGCAATGGCATAAGTATCAAAACGCTCGCCGTTGTTGTTGTCAACGATGTAAACGCGCTCTCCGGGAAAGATGTTGGCTGCGTCCATGAGGTCGCGGTCAATCGTTATGCTCCCGATATAATCGAGGCGGGCCTGTGTCACCGTCACGCGGTGAATTTTGGATTTAAGAATTTCAAGTGTCATCGACGGACCGGATATTTGATGTTGTCAATAAGTCTGACGTTGCCGCAATAGACAGTCACGCATCCTACGGGCTCGGTAGTCTCGGCCCAGTCAGAAATGGGTTGCATGGTCTTGCCGTCAACGATTTCATAATATTCTACCTCAAGCTGTGGCAGCGAGTTTAATTCGTCGATTACATACCGCTTGGTCTGTTCCACTGTGTGGTCGGCTGACCATGACAGACTCCCTTCGAGTGTGCGGTGGATTGCCGGTGCGATAAGGCGTTGCTCGGGGGTAAGTCTGACGTTGCGGCTGCTCATTGCAAGGCCGTCGGTCTCGCGCTTGATGGGGCAAGCCACGATTTCGAGGTCAAATCCCTCTATCTCTACCATGCGGCGGATGACTGCAATCTGCTGAAAGTCTTTCTCTCCGAAATATGCCCGGGTGGGGCGCACCATGTCAAAGAGTTTGCTGACTATCTGTGCCACGCCGTTAAAGTGTCCCGGACGCATGGCTCCTTCCATGACTTCGGCAACCGGGCCGAGGTCAAAGATTCGGGTGTCAGGCTCGGGATAAACTTCTTCCACGCTCGGGATAAAAGCGAAATCGGCTCCTGCGGCAATAAGCTTTTCCACGTCGGCCTCCTCGGTGCGGGGATAGGTCTTCAGGTCCTCTGGGTTATTAAACTGAGTGGGGTTTACAAAAACACTCACCACTACAATATCATTGTCGCCGCGAGCCTTTTCAATAAGTGAAACGTGGCCCGCGTGAAGTGCGCCCATCGTGGGAACAAGCCCCACTGTGCGTCCCTGAGCTTTTGCGTCCGCTACTCGGCGGCGCAGCTCATCGACTGTGCGTATTATTTCCATTTTTTAGCGTCAGTGCTTAAAATTGCGACTGCAAAATTAAACATTTATATCCTTAATACCAAACGTTTAATCGAAAACCCGCTTGCCGTGCCGCTTAATACCTTGTTTATTTGGACATTTTGGTCTAACTTTGCGGCTGTTATGCAACAGGAATTTGCCTCAACATTACTTGAAAATGCCGTGACCGAGTTGTCGCGGCTCCCCGGAATCGGACGCAAGACCGCTTTGCGCCTCGCGTTGCATTTGCTGCGCTGCGACGAAAATGTCGGAGTCACTCTCGGCCGGTCGATAATCGAGATGCGCCGTGGAGTGAAATATTGCCACACATGTCATAATATATCCGAAACCGACACTTGCCCCATCTGTGCGTCCCCTCGTCGTGACCGTTCAACGGTCTGCGTGGTCGAGAGTGTGAAAGATGTGATGAGTTTCGAGAATACGGGTCAGTTTTCGGGATTGTATCATGTGCTCGGGGGCGTGATTTCCCCGATGGACGGCATAGGTCCTGAATTGCTTGAAATTGACTCTCTCGTCAAGCGAGTCGAGGAGGGGGGTGTAAAAGAAGTTATTCTTGCTCTGAGCGCGACGATGGAGGGGGAGACCACCAATTTTTATATCTATCGCAAGCTGGCGCCTTTTACTGATGTGCGCATTACGCAGCTTGCACGCGGAGTGTCGGTGGGGAACGAGATAGAGTATACCGATGAGATTACTCTTGGCCGTTCACTGCTCAATCGCACGTTGTTTACTGACAGTTTTTCTAAAAAGTAAGTGGGTATGCAATTGCTTAGTGATGGCGTGATTTCCCTCCGGGCCCTTGAACCCGGGGATGTCGATATATTATATAGGTGGGAAAATGATACCGAATTATGGGAAGTAGGGCTGACAATAGCTCCATTTTCTCGTCAACAGCTTGCCGATTATATAGAAAATTATGACGGGAATATTTTTACGGCTCGTCAGTTGCGTCTGATGGTCTCTCTCGATTCCACCCGTGAGGCTATAGGCACTGTTGACCTCTATGACTATGACCCGGTAAACTGCCGCAGTGCGATAGGGATATTGATAGACGCCTCATTTGCTCGGTGCGGATATGGTGCGGCGGCATTGCGGCTTATGGAGCGATATTGTTGCTCCCGCCTCGGGTTGCACCAGCTTTATTGCGTTGTTCCCGAAGACAATGTTGCGAGTCGGGCGCTTTTTTCCTCGGTAGGTTACACGATTTCAGGCCGCCTGCGCTCTTGGCTTCGTCGGAACAACTCCTATCGGGACGCTTACATCTATCAGCGCATGCTGCAGGCGGGTTGCTGACGGCAAAAATAAATTTGCCGCCAGTGGAAAATCCATTGGCGGCAAATTAAGAGTTCTCTGTAATCGGGGCAGGAATTACTTGCCGGCGATAGAGTCAGAAACTGTCAGACGAGCGCGGCCTTTTGCGCGGCGACGTGCAAGCACCTTGCGACCGTCGGGGGTTGACATGCGGGCACGGAAACCGTGCTTGTTGACTCTCTTTCTGTTAGAAGGTTGAAATGTTCTTTTCATTGCCGTTGTATGTTTACTTTTTGTTATTCCACAATTTGAGGTGCAAATTTAAGAATTATTTCCGACAACAGCAAAACATTTTGGCTTTTTGTGACATTTTTATCTGTTACAACTCTTTTTTTAGCTCGTCACACCACTCTTTGACTCGTTTTTCAGTCATGTCGCTGTGGTTCATGTTGTCAATCAGCAATCCGACAATGATTCCGTTGACTTCGGCTTTAGTGACATTATAGTCGTATCCGGCGGTGTTGAATGCGCCGATAAACATTGCGCCGGTTTTCTGCAATCGGCCGTACAACTCTCCGACAGCGTTACAGAAGGTGTCGCTCATAGTCTCATCGCCGCAACCGAATAGCGCAATCTTTTTCCCCTCGAGGTCAAGAGCTTCGAGACCGTCAATGAAATTGGCCATGTCATCTTGCATTCTGCCACTTCCACAAGTGCTTGAGCCGAGTATCAGCAGGTCATAATCGCCGACTGCAGAAGGGGCGGTAGTGGAAACATTGTGAACGTCGACTGATTTTACGTCAAGGCATTTGGCGATATTGTTAGCCACTTCGGCGGTATTGCCTGTCGTTGTTCCGTAAAAAATACCTGTTCTTTTCATAATCTGAGATTTCTTTAAATTCTAATTTATAGTCTAATTCTTGTCCCACATCGAGCCTCTCAACGGATACTGCGAGCCTCTGAGCAACAGGCGCAACGCTGTGTTATAGGTGAAATAGGACCACATCCAGTTCAATAGCACGTTGAGCTTGCTTCTCATTCCCAACAGGGAAATCAGATGGACAAACATCCATACCATCCACGCCCACCATCCGTCAAAGTGGAGGCGTTTCATGTCGGCTACCGCCCGATTGCGTCCGATTGTGGCCATTGAGCCTTTGTCAGCATACCTGAAAGGCTTTGTGGGGCCGTTGTTAAGCATTCTGGCGAGATACTTGCCCTGTTGGATTGCGACTTGGGCCAATTGGGGATACCCGCGAGGGTAGAGTGGGGTTTCGGTATAATTGATATCTCCGATAGCATAAATCCCGTCAAGACCTTTTACACGGCAATATTCATCGGAGATCAAGCGGTTTCCGGGGCCGCGTTTCACTTCGGTACCGGTCAGTTTGAACGGAGTGCCTGTAACCCCTGCGGTCCAGATGACCATTTCGGAATAAATCGCGGTGCCGTCTTCGAGTGTGATTACATTGTCTTTGTACTCCTTCATTACATGTTGGAGCTTGACGTCGACAAGTAGCGACTTCAAATCGCGAAATGCATCCTGCGACGATTTTTCGCTCATGGTATGCAATAACCTGTCGGATCCTTCGATAAGACGAATCGAGACATCCTCCATAGGAATTTCGGGATAATCACGTTTCAGGATATAACGCTTCATCTCGCCGAGCGCACCGGCAATCTCGACCCCCGCGGGGCCGCCCCCTATAACGGTAAAGCTCATCAGTCGGCGGCGCTTTTCTGCATTCGGCTCAATAGCGGCTCTCTCACAGCGGTCAAGAATCTCATTGCGGCAGCGGATTGCCTCGTCGGTTGATTTCAATGTGAACACCTGCTCGATTAATTTGTCGTTGCCAAAGAAATTGTTGGTCGTTCCGACGGCAAGAATCAGCTTGTCATACGGTATTTCCTCATATTGGGTGATGACGACTTTCCGGGAAACATCGATTTCGGTAACATCGCCGATGTGAAACCTCACGCCTTTCCCTTTCTTCTTCATTTCGCGTCGCAGCGGAAAAGATATACTCGTCGGGTCGAGACCCGATGACGCTACCTGATAAAACAGCGGAGGGAAACCGTGATAATTGTTGCGGTCGACAAGGCTGATGTCAAAGCGTGACTTGTCAAGACGTTTTACGAGATTCAATCCGGCAAAACCACCCCCGACAACAACAACCTTTTCTTTAGGCTCATTTTCTCTCATAAATCCAAATCTTTGTACAATAACAACAACCGTCCCCGACGCAAAGTTGCACTGATAGCAGATTTCATTTCCAGCCTAAAAAATTCGGTGTTCAACAGACGAAAATGTGAAAAAATATTTTTGCAGATTAAATAAAAGTCCGTACCTTTGTATCGCAATAGGGCAATCGAGCCGGTTGTGAAAGTTGCGGTAATAGCTCAGTTGGTAGAGCATCAGCTTCCCAAGCTGAGGGTCGCGAGTTCGAGCCTCGTTTACCGCTCACGAGATAAAGCGTTGAAATTTAGAATGTTTCTAATTCTGATTTCAACGCTTTATTTATGTCTTTACGGGACGGTAAGGTCTGATTTCGATGAAAATTCACATTGATTGGGGAGGTGTGATTCAAAAATGAAAATAAATAAGATATATGTGAACGAGAGAGTGGGTGCGTGGTAATAACTTTGTGGAAGTTAACCAAACGTAACTTTTTTGTGATGAAAAATATCTTTATCGGTTGCTCGGCTTTGTTAGCGACGATGGCGGGTTTTGCTCAGAATCCTGTCATCCGTGACCAATTTACGGCTGATCCAACTGCCCGTGTCTTTGACGGCAAAATTTATCTCTATCCATCGCATGACATTCCAAGTCCTGTTGACAATCTTAAAGAGTGGTTCTGCATGGAGGACTATCATGTGTTTTCTTCGGAAAATCTCACTGACTGGATTGACCACGGTGTGATTGTGTCACAGACGTCTGTGCCTTGGGTCGATTCTCAATCCTATTCCATGTGGGCTCCTGATTGTGTCAAAAAAGGGGATAACTACTATTTCTATTTCCCCGCCGCGCCAAAGGGGGAACGCGGGTTTAGAGTCGGGGTTGCGGTTTCTGAAAATCCGTCGGGCCCGTTTTGGCCGATGCCGCGGTTTATCGAGGGGATTTCGGGTATCGACCCGTGTGTTCTTGTCGATGACGACGGTAGCAGCTATATCT
>CAMWRO010000180.1 GCA_947176615.1 uncultured Porphyromonadaceae bacterium | reverse complement strand
CGACTCGCGTAAACGGGCTTTGGATTCACATTTGTTTTTAAACAACCTCTAAATAATCTATTGTGTCGCAAGCAAAGAAATTGAACAATTGCCTAAATGAAAAATCCTTGCGGATTTTTTGTGCAACGCGTGACCTTTACTGCAACCCGGGGATTTCGCGGAGGGCGCGGGCGAGGTCTTCGGGGGTGTCGATGCCGATGGTGGGGCAGGCGGTGACGGCGGTCTTGATTTTGTAGCCGTTCTGGAGCCAGCGCAGCTGTTCGAGCGATTCGGCGAGTTCGAGGCTCGACTGGGGGAGGCGGGTAATCTGTTCAAGCACATCGGCGCGGTAGCCGTACATCCCGACGTGGGTGTAGAATGTCGCGCTGTCGACCCATTCCTCCCATTTCCGGTTGCGGACGTAGGGGATGATGGAGCGGCTGAAATAGAGGGCGTTCATGTCGTTGTCGAGAACGACCTTGGGGGTGTTGTTGTCAAACAGCGCGTCAAATCCTTTGGCCGGGTCAAATTTCCTGACAAGCGTAGCAAGCGGGGTGTCGGGGTGCTGCTCGAAGATGCCTTTCAGAGCCTCGATCTGGGAGGGGTCGATGAACGGCTCGTCGCCCTGAATGTTGATGACCACGTCGGCGGTGCTGCCGACGTTGAGATATGCCTCGCGGCATCGGTCGGTTCCGCTGCGGTGGGAGGTGGAGGTCATGACGGCCTTTCCCCCAAACCGTTGCACGGTGTCATGTATGCGGTCGTCGTCAGTTGCGACCACAACGTCGTCGAGGGCCTTGGAGGCTTGGGTGTAGACACGTTCAATCATTGTGCGGCCTGCGATGTCGGCCAGCGGTTTGCCCGGGAAACGGCTCGACGCGTAGCGGGCGGGTATTATTCCGATGAATTTCATAATCAGCAACTTTTTACATATATCTGGGCGTTTTCATATTTCACTACCTTGACCTTGTCGCCCGCGTTGATGAATCCGCGCACGGCCACGGCATCCATCTCCTCGCCGTTGACCTCGACCTTTCCGGCGGGGCGCATGTCGGTGACGGCGCGTCCCTCGAAGCCGATGTAGTAGGAGGGGGTCATGTCGACACCGATGTATCCGTCAGATACCTGCTGGGTAAGCATCAGCTCGGTGTGGCGGCGCGCCCACTGCGGGCCGTGGCTCGACGTGAGCCATGCGATGCCGCCGATAGCGAGGACAAGGCCGCTGATAAAGATGAGCACGGTCGACCATAGCGCGTCGCCGTTGACATGGTTGAGCGAGAAGGTGTAATGTTCAAGAAGTCCGAGGATGAGGGCGGCGCATATACAGGCGATGCCCGATATGCCTGTCAGTCCGAATCCCGGCACGACAAATATCTCCAGCACGACCAGTATCACCCCGAGCACAAAGAGCAGCACAATCCAGCTGCTCGCTATCCCGACGAGGTAGAGCGGCAGGAAGTAGAGGATTGCGGCGATGATTGCGGCGGCGGAGGGGAAACCCATACCGGCGGAGTGGAGTTCCATGTAGATGCCGCCGATAATAATCATGATGAGGATGGCTTGGACGGCGGGCGAGGTGAAGAAACCGATGAGGCTGTCAAGCCAAGTGGGTGTATATTCCTTTATGGTGTACTCCTTTATCCCGAGGTTGTCGAGAATCTCGGGGACCGACTCGGCACGGCCGTCGGCATAGTTCCATTTCATCGCCTCCTCGGTGGTGAAGGTCAGCACGCGGGTGGAGTCGACGAGTCCCGGCACAATGACCCTCGTGTCGACCATTGCCTCGGCCACGAGCGGGTCGCGCCGCCATTTAAGGGAGCTGTCGGGAGCCATGTGTTTTCCGTGATGCTCGGCGGTCGAGCGCATCATTGCGCGCATGTAGGACTGATATTTGTCGGGCATTGCCGCGCCGTCGGCTCCGTTGACGACAGTGACGGCTCCCATTGTCGCGCCGGGGCGCATGTAGACCGAGTCACAGGCCAGCGCGATCAGCGCGCCTGCCGATGCCGCGTTGTTGTCGACAAATGCCACGACAGGGCGCGGGTAGTTGAGCAGCGCGGTGCGGATCGAGTCGGCATGTTCCACGGAACCGCCGTAGGTGTTGAGATGGACCACGACCATGTCGCTGCCCGATGTTGTCGCGTCGTTGAGGGCCTCGCGGGTGTAACGCCAAGTCTTTGACCCGATTTCGTCGTCGAGGCGGAACAGATAGATGTTTTCGGCCACAGCCGCCACCGTGGCGGCAATAAGTGCCATGATGAGAAGGAGACGTTTCATTGTCGTTTGTTGTTTTTGATAGTGTCATAACCGCGTTTTACCCATCCCGGGACGATGCAGGCACCGACGGCGAGATAGATGTAGTAGCTTATGATGCGCCAGAACAGGGCGATGACGAGAGCCATCCCCGCGCTGTGGATGAGGTCGCCGTAGTAGGTCGTGAACAGCCACTCGCTGACACCCGAGCCTCCCGGTGTGGGGCTCGCCATCAGCACCACCCACACCACAAACTGCCGCCCGAAGACAATCAGCTGCGGTGCCGAGGGAACAAAGGCGAGAAACAGCGCGTTGACAACGAGGTAGCGCGAGCACCATGACATGGCAGTGGCACCGAATGTCTCAAGCCACCATTTCAGGGGGCGGCGGCGCAAATCCTTGCCTGTCGTTTCCATGTTGTTGCCCAGCTCGTCGATTTTCCCCCGCCACCGGCGCAGCAGTTTGAAACTGAAAACCCAGCTGAGAAACCGGCGCACCCCCTGAGGCTTGACAAGTATGCCGAAAAACAGCAACGCCGTCCACAGAAAGATAATGGCGTAGATTATCCAGAAGGCTGTCTGCAACCCTGTCGTGAAAGCCGAGTCGTCGAAGCCGAAAAGCTCGCCGTAGGGGATGAGGAGCATGATTACCGGGATTGACACCACGAAGAAAAGCTCGTCGAGAAAAAGGGTGGTGAACATCAGCGTCGTGGCGCGTCCCAGCTCGATGCCCTCGCGGTTGAGGTAAATCATGCCGAATGCGCTCCCCCCGACTGCCGAAGGGGTGACTGCCGAGGTGAACTCGCAGAGCATGTTGACCCTCAGCGCGCGTCCCCATGTCAGCTGCCGGTCGGTCAGCGTGCGGAAACGCCAAGTCAGCCCGGTGTCGCGCCCAATCATGAACAGCCACGCGAGAGCGATGAAAAGAACCGTGTGGGTGTCGAAATGTATCGACCGCCACACTTCGGGGTTGAACTCGCGCCTGAACAGCCACGCGACCACGCAGAGGCCGATCAGCACCGGGACAAGGATTTTAATATAGAGGCTGAATCCCGACTTGGGGCCGTCGGGCAGTTGTTTATTTGCGTCCATAACGGTCAATTATTTCGTCGTAGCGGTTGATGACTTCCCCGACCACGTTCTGCCACGAGCGACACAGTGTTGCGCGCGCTCCTTTTCCGGCCCGGTCGAGAGCCGCGCGGTCGGCGGCAATGGCTGAGATGAGGCGGGCATAATCAGCCGGAGTGCGGGATGTCAGAAAGCCATTTTCACCGTCGGTAATCATTTCGGCGGCGGTGGAGCCGGTCAGTAGGATAGACGGGGTTCCCATCGCGGCGGCTTCGCGCACGACAAGCGGGGCGTTGTCATAAAACGACGGAAACAGGAACAGGTCACTGGCCGCATAATAGCGGCGCAGGGTCTCGCGGTCGGTGATGACGCCGTGGAATGTCACGCGGTCTTCGAGATGCAGCGACTCGGCGAGGCGTTTCATGTCACCGGCTGCATATCCCGTGCCGATGAAATTCATCCTGAACGGCATGTTGCCGAGCAGCGCGAGTGCCTCGATGATGATTTTCAGTCCTTTTTCAAGAATGTGCTGCCCGACAAAGAGCAATCCTATCTCGTCGTCGCGCAGTCCTAAGGACTTGCGGGCCTCGGCTTTGTAGGATGGCAGGTCTTCGATGCCGTCAGCAAGGTCGTTGCCGTTCTCGACCACGGTGACGCGTCCCTTGAAACCATACTCGCGCAGCGTTTCCTCGACAGCGGCTTGAGGAATCCACACCTCGGTCGCCGCGTTGTAGAACCGCAGCAGTTTGCGCATCTGATATTCCACCATCATCCGGGGGAGGGACCGTTCAAGGTCGGTGCGGTACTTGGAATGGAACGTGGTGACAAAAGGGATGTCGTGATACCGAGCCGCATAGAGACCCAAGTGGCCCGACGAGAAGGGGCAGTGGGCGTGGATGATGCGGAACGGGGTGCGGCGCAGGTGTCTCCAGATAAACGGGTCGAGTTTCGGGTAGCCGTATCGATAGGGATAGCGGTTATAGATGGGGAGGGAAAAGTAGCGGTGAAGCTCGAAATCCTCGTGGGGGGGCGTCACGGGGTTCCACGGCGTGACTACCGTCACGGGTTTTCCCGCCGCAGTCAGCCACCTGACATAATTCTGCACGGCAAGCGTCACCCCGTCGAGAACAGGGGGGAAACTGTCGTTGAACAGGCCATAGACGCTATGTCGAGGATTTACGGTTGCCATTTGCGCTACAAAAGTAATAATAAATTCTTTAAGTCAAAAGTCAGAGGGGAAACTAAGTAAGAAGTAAGAAGTCAGAGTTATGAGTGATGAAGTCAAAGGGGAAACTAAGTCAGAAGTCAGAGTTATGAGTGATGAAGTAACACAGACCTCTACTTCATAACTCATAACTCTGACTTCTGACTTAGTTCTGACCTCTGACTTAGTTCTGACTTCGTAACTCTGACCTATTACTTATAATTTACCCATCGGATTATTTCCTTGAATGTGGGTTTCTTGCCATACATGAAGATGCCTACGCGGTAAATCTTTCCCGCAAGCCATACCATGCCGACAAACGAGGCAATGAGTAGTACAAGCGACAGGGCGATTTCCCATCCCGGTATGCCGAAGGGGATGCGGGCCACCATTACCATCGGCGCGGTGAAGGGTATTATCGACATCCAGAAAGCGAGGCTCGACGAGGGGTCGGCGGCTGCCGTCATGGCGAAGATGAAACCGAATATCACGGGGACTACGATGACGGTCTGCAGCTGGCCTGCGTCCTGAATGTTGTCCACGGCCGAGCCTATGGCGGCGTAGATGGCTGCATAGAAAAGGAATCCGGTCATGAGGAACAGGGTCAGCAGTCCAAACAGCTTGATGACATAACCGACCGAGCCGAGCAGCGAGACGGCCTGAATGATTTCGAGGTTTTCGGTGTCGGACACGGCGGCGAAGTTGCCGGCCTGAACGGCGGCGACATCCTGCATCGCCTCGGCGGGGAGGAGTGCGGGGAGGAGGAAGGCCGACATGCAGGTTATCAGCACTCCCCAGATCAGAATCTGTGTCAGTGCCACGAGTGTCACGCCGAGGATTTTGCCCATCATCAGCTGGGCCGGCTTGATGGACGACACCACGAGCTCAAGCACGCGGTTGTTTTTCTCCTCGATGATGCTTGTCATGACCATCTGTCCGTAGATGAGCAGGAACATGTAGAGGGTCAGCGACATCATGATGCCTATGCCGTAGCTGAGGCCGCTCGAAGTTGCCTCCTCGCTGTCCTTGTCGTTGCGCAGGGTCGAGAGGACCACGTCGCTGTGCACGTCGTCGAGAATCTTGGCAAGGTCATCAATCTGATACGACTTGAGGCGGTCGGCCTCGACAACGTCGTTGATCTGTCGGGTGATAAGCGACTCGGTGGTCATTGACGAGGGGCCGTTGCTGTAATATTTCAGTGTAAGACCGCGGGCCTCGATGATGTTTTCGGGGATGACCAGCACTGCTCCGACATCCTCGCGGGCGAGTGCCGAGTCAAGAGGCTCGGAAGTGTGGACAAACTTCACGTCCTCGTTGCTTTCGAGTTTCTGGAAAATCTTGTTGCTCTTGTCAATTACAAGGACTGTGGTCTCGCTGGGACCCACCATCGTCATGATGAGCGTGGGGATAACCATCAGTGCCACCATGAGCAGCGGCATGAGGATGGTTGTTATGATAAAACTTTTCTTGGTGACGCGCTCGCAATACTCGCGCTGTATCACAATACCTATTTTAGACATCCTGATTAGTTCTATGTTAAGTAGATGTTCAAATTAAAACGATAATATATTTACAGTAGATGCCGAGGGTTATCTTGCATATCACCAGCTTGTCCTTT
>CAMWRO010000179.1 GCA_947176615.1 uncultured Porphyromonadaceae bacterium | reverse complement strand
CGAATAACAGATAAAAAATAAAAAATAAAAAATAAAAAATAAAAAATAACAGATAGCAGCCTTGCAACATTGCTCTGCTATCTGTTATTTTTTATCTGCTATCTGTTATCTTTTATTTTTTATTTGTTATTTGTTATCTGTCTTTTCGTCCATGTAGGGGTTGAGACGGTGCCAGTCGGCGATGGGGGGCATAACTCCCATCTCGATAACCTCGTCGCGGAGCTTGCAGAGGTGTTCGTAGCTCTTTTCAAGCTCTTTTTCCTCCTCGGGAGTTCCCTGAATGGGCTTGCAGACAACGCCATCCTTGGTGATGGAGGTTTCGGTCGCCATCATGATGTGGGAGAAACGGTCGTTGTTGACATAGGCGCCGGCAGGCCAGCGGAAAGGCTTGCCACCCATAGCGGCTGCAATCATCTCGATGGAGATGTAGGCAGGCGACTGGAACGACGAGCGGCCGCGGAGGTCGATGATGTTCTTTCCGCCCTGAATGACGCGCTGCTTGATTGCGAGCCAGTCTTCCAAGGGGAGTTTCGGGGTGCCGATGAGGTCAACGAGAGGCTTGCCGTCGACGGTGGTAGTCGATGCAAACACTGCCATCTGCTCGCCGTGGCCGCCATAGGTGCGGGAGTTGACAACGAGGTCGGGGGAGATGTGGAAATACTTGGCCAGCTCGCTGCGCAGACGTGTCGAGTCAAGGGCTGCGAGGGTGGTCACACACGAAGGTTTCAGGCCCGAGTAAAGCAGGGTGATAAGGCCGGTAATGTCGGCCGGGTTGAAAATCACGACGATGTGCTTGACATCGGGGCAGTACTGCCTGACATCCTTGCCAAACTGCTCGGCAATCTGGGCGTTGCCCTTGAGAAGGTCTTCACGGGTCATGCCGGCCTTGCGGGCGGCACCACCGCTTGAAACGATGTATTTGGCATCGGTAAGAGCTTCCTTGATGTCAGATGTATAGGTGATGTTCACACCCTCGAAACCGCAGTGAAACAGCTCCTCGGCCACGCCTTCAAGAGCGGGTGCGAAGGGGTCGTAGAGGCAGATGTTGGGTGTCAGGTGCATCATGAGCGCAGTCTGTGCCATGTTGGATCCGATCATGCCGGCAGCACCGACTATGGTCAGTTTTTCATTTGTCAGAAATTCCATATTCTATATTAAATTAGTTTATAGGTTAGGTAATAATTCAAATCTGTCAACATCATAATGCCTGCGACACGCGACAAGTTCGCCGGGTTATATAACATTCAGCCTTTTTATAATTGTTTATCACTTGTTACCGTCAATAAGCGATCAGCTTGACGGGAGCGGGATGGGAGTCGGTCACGAGGATATAGGCTCCTGCCGGGAGGCTGATTTCCATGCCGGGAGTGATAACGGGAAGCGTCATTACGAGGTGTCCCGAGATGTCATAGAGACGTGCCCCCGTGTGATTGCCGCTGCATATAAACCTCACTACGCCGGGATAGCTCTCGACAGCGAGAGGCATGTCGGCCGAGATGTCGTTGATGCCCGAGCGGTCGACATTGACGATGTTGCTCATGGGGGAGCGGTAGCCGAGACGCACGCTCTGCACGGCGTAGCTCTCGCGGTCACTCTTGTCAAAATCCTCGATTTCAAGGAAATTTTCCTCGGCAAGCAGCTCCTCGACGGTCGCCGCGCCGCTGACATAGCGGGTGCGGGTGACTACAAAGTAGTCGACAACCTCGTCTTCGGGTACTTCCCACGATGCAAGATAGGATGTCTCGGTGATGTCGCTTGCGGGGAGGGCAGTCGGGGCAGTCAGCACAGGCACGTCGTAGCACTTTCCGCGCAGGTCGACCCAGAACGAGCCGGTGATGTTGCCGTCATAGACCACGAGCCGTCCCTCATGCTCGCCGGTAGTGGTGGGTTTATACTTGATATTCAGCCAGTAACCGTTGTCGGTATTGGTGACCTTATAGGAAATCGAGCGGTCATCGGGGGTGAAGAAAGAGCGGTTGGTGCCGCTGACGGTCACGCTGATGTCCTTGGTGAAATTCTGAGTGTGGAAAAAGAGTTTTGCGGTCGACTCGCCACCCACGGCCACGTCGGGGAAATCGAGTGACATCCCGTTGGTGGGGGTAATCATAACCGGGTCGCCGACAGGCTCGGAGGAACCGGTCACCTTGAACGGCTCGCCGACCTTGTTGCCCCAGATGTACTCGGCAAGGTCAGGGAAGTCGATAAACGGGTTGCGGTTGTTCTGAATCCCGTAGATGGTCTCGTTACGCTCAATCTCTTTCTGGCTCACAGGGTCCTCGCGGTGCCACTTGAGCAACAGGTCGAGAGCCCACGAGTTGAGGGTGGGATAGGTGTTGTTCTGCACCATGTAGGTATATTTCCATGTGAGGTTCTGGTAACAGGTCACCATGTAGAAATAGGTGCGCGCAAAGTCGCCCTTGTACTCGTCGTCAGGCTCGAAGACCTGTGCCGCGCCGCCGCCTTGACCGCTGACGGCATATCCCACCAGCGTGATACCGTTGTCAAACTTTGCCGTCTGCACCATTCCGAGCGGATAGTTGCTCTTGGCCTGATTGGCGCGGGCCTCGGAAGGGTAGAGGTGGTTCAGGTCGACGTATGCGGGAATATCGGTCGAGCCGCCCCACCAGCTTTTGGGGAAGGCGTGCTCACGGTTGAGGCCCTTGAACGACGGCGCGTAGAGCGGGATGTCGCTGTACATGTCCCACCACCGCTCCGACTCGGGGTAGAGGTCGGTGCGCATGAAATATTTGGGCAGGTCAGAGTAGGATGAGACGGTCGAGTGGGGGTTGATGACTTCAAAAGCCGCTGTTTTAAGATTCTCGCCCGATTTTCCGTCAAGACGGCTGTAATAGGCGGTAGGAATCTCGGCTGACACTGAAAAAGCGGCTGCCGCGAGGAAGAGAGATAAAAAGCGATAGAGCGTCATAAAGATCTGTTTTTAAGAAGGTATCGGATTTAGGAACAACCTCTGATTACTTTTTCATTTTGACCGTAGTTGTCGGAGGCAGGTCGCGGTTGCGGCGGTCAACGACATCAATCACTTCGTGAGCGAGGTGGATGAACGCGTGTCCGGCGATGGAGTCCTCAGTGGCGATGGGTGCGCCCGAGTCTCCGGCATCGGCAATCGACGCTACGAGCGGAATCTGAGCGAGGAGCTTTATGCCAAGTTCCCCGGCGAGTCTTACGCCACCCTCGCGGCCAAAGATATAGTAACGTTCATCGGGATGCTCGGCAGGGGTGAACCATGCCATGTTCTCCACAAGTCCGAGCACGGGGACGTTGATGCTGTCGACCATGAACATGGCAATTCCCTTGCGGGCGTCGGCAAGTGCGACCTCCTGCGGGGTTGTGACGATGACGGCCCCGGTCATGGCGAGGGTCTGGACGAGTGTCAGGTGAATGTCGCTCGTTCCGGGAGGCATGTCGATGAGGAAATAGTCGAGTTCGCCCCAGTCGGCGTCGGTGATGAGCTGTTTCAGCGCGTTGGATGCCATGCTGCCGCGCCACAGCACCGCTTTCTCGCGGTCGACCACGAGGCCGATGGAGAGAAGTTTCACGCCGTAACGCTCGATGGGGATGATGAGGTCGCGGCCGTCGACATTGTGGACATAGACGGGCGCTTCCTCGATGCCAAACATCTTGGGGACCGACGGGCCGAAAATATCGGCGTCAAGCAGTCCGACCTTGTAACCTTCACGGGCAAGCGCCACAGCGAGGTTGGAGGCCACGGTCGACTTTCCCACGCCGCCTTTTCCCGATGCTATGCCGATGATGTTTTTCACGCCGGGCAGCACCGGTATCTCCTGCTTGGCAGGCGCGGTGTGACGCGCCTTGGAGGCCACGGTGACCTCGACTTCGGGCGATATATAGGTGTGAATGGCTGTTTCGGCCGCTTTGAGGACCGACTTGATGAACGGGTCGGTGGATTTGTCAAAAATAATGGAAAAAGACACGCTGCTGCCGTCGATGCGTATGTCGTCTTCGATCATGTCAGCATCGACAAGATTTTTGCCCGTGCCGGGATAACGCACGTTTTTCAGCGCGTCAAGTATAAGGGCGGGATATAATGTCTCCATAAATAGTTGAAAAAAGTCGTGAACGTGATGTCAGTTTATATAACAAATTCAGAAGCCTTGAAGTTCACCTCGGCCGAAACTTCGGTAGGTGTCAGGCTCAATCTCGATGTCGGGTTCGGTGAGGGGAGGCTCGGGGTTCAGCGACCACGAGAGGAATTTGATTGAAAGTCCGCGGTCAAGCCACTGCTGTTCATAGAATGTCTTGATGGGCGGCACGACAGTAGCCAGAGGGCCGCCATAGAGGTCGGCCGTGTCCATCGCGGGGGTTATGCCGTTGTGGCGCAGCATCTCGCGGGTGTAGGTGTAGAGAAACGGACTGTCGGTCTTCAGGTGCACCTGTCCGCCGGGGAGGAGAACCTTGCGGTAAAGCTCCATGAACCGTGTGCCGGTGAGCCTCTTGTTGACCTTCTTCATCTGCGGGTCGGGGAAGGTAATCCATATTTCCGACACCTCTCCCGGGGCGAAAAACGACTCCAAAAGCTCGATACCGGTGCGGAGAAAGGCGCAGTTTCCCAGATTGAGGTCACGCACACGCCGCGCTCCGGTCCACATGCGCGCCCCTTTGATATCGATGCCGATAAAATTTTTGTCGGGAGTGGTGGAGGCAAGTCCGACCGCATATTCACCCTTGCCGCAGCCGAGCTCGACCACAATCGGGTTGTCATTGTGGAAATAATCCCGGTTCCAGTGTCCGCGCATGGGACATCCGCCCTGCTCTTTCAACACTGCAAAAGGATACTGGAATACGCAGTCAAGCGTTTCCATTTCAGCAAATTTTTTCAGTTTGTTTTTTCCCATCAGAAAATATTTTCACCGGCGTGCCGTCTTGAACGAGACCGCTGCCGGGGGAGTGGTTACATGGATTATATAAAAATCGGTTGTGAAACCGCCGGTATCTATCGTGAAGGTCGAGGAGGCAATATTGTCACAGGAATGCAGCAAGCGGCCCGAGATGTCGTAAAGTGTCACGGTTTCAATCGGCTCGGAATCAGACGTGATGGTGAGTGTCGGGCCGTCCCACGTCGCTGATACCGCCGTTGACGGCATGCCGCCGAGTTCCCCGGTCAAGCCGGGGGCACCAGACTGTGCGATGCTGAATTCTTTCCACTGCGGGGCGGCCATGAACTCGCCTGTGAGGTTGTCAGGCACATAAAGAAACACGCCCGGGGCATAAACTCCGGCCCACACGTCGTTACCCAGTGAGGGGACTCCTTCGATTTCTTCGGCATGGATTGTTTTGAGCGACAGCCATCCTTCAAAGGCGTTGTCGCCGATATAGGCAAGCCGCGGGGGGAGAACCACCTCGCCGACCTTGTCCATGCCGACGAAAGCAAACGCGCCTATGCTGTCGACATCGCCACTCAACAGGCGGGACGCATCATTAACCGCAGCAGCCCCCTTGAACGTATATGGCTCGACTGTGCGGGTTGCGGCCGGGAAATTGACCGATTCCAGTGCCGTGTCGTCAAGGAATGCCCCTGCGCCAATGGTTGTAACACCGTCGGGCAGCGATACGGCAGTCAGTCGGTCGCAGTTGCCGAAAGCCTGCTTTCCGATATGGGACAAACCGGAACATGACGACATTACAGCCTCTTCCAGTCCCGAATGGCTGAAAGCGAAGTCGCCCACCGTCACAAGCGAAGTCCCGTAGTCAAAACCGGCAAGCGACACGCACTGGCGGAACGCCTCGCGGCCTATCGAGCGGAGGCCCGACGGTGTTTCGACCGAGACAAGCGACGTGCAGCCGGCAAAAGCCGATGCGGGGATGTCGGGGAGGCCGTAGCTGACTGTTTTAAGGTTGCGGCAGGAGGAAAACACTCCGCGGCCCACATCTTCCACTGTCGCGGGGACGGTGACCGATGTCAGTCCGTTGCAGCCGCAGAAGGCGTTGTCGCCTATCGACCTTACCGAGGCCGGTATTTCCAGACTTTTCACCGCCGCGCCCATCATGGCTCCTTCGCCGATGGCAGTTAGGCTTGCGGGGAGGATTACGGTCGAGGCTTTCAGTCCCGAGAGGATGTAGGCGGGCAGGGTAGAGGCTGGAAAGTCTCCACG
>CAMWRO010000178.1 GCA_947176615.1 uncultured Porphyromonadaceae bacterium | reverse complement strand
ATTGCTATTAAATTCCGACGCAATATCCACCTTCGTTGAGCCCGCAGGGCGATGTGATGGTAACAGCCTCATTTCCGGCACATCGCCCTGCGGGCTCAGTTTGTCGTTAAGTAAAACCGCTATGGTCTTACACGCGGTGTGATGCAAAAACAGCCGGTTGCCCCACCGCGGGGCGACCGGCTGTTTTGCATTATATCAGTTAAACTACGTTTATCAGTTCAGAACCGACGAGATATTGAATCGGTTGAACTCGATGTCATTGGCGGCTTTCTTGGCCATCGACTTGTCGAGCTTGATTGACTGACGGAGGTTAGAGGTGAGCATCTGCTCGTTGCCGGTGCGGGCACCGAGGATAGCCATCAGATAATAGGTAGTGGCATCGGGGGTGTTGATGGCGGCGAGTGTCGACTTGGCCTTGCTGTAATCCTTGTTAAGAATCTGGGCAAGCGCGGCATTGTTGCTCTTGGACGCGCCAAACGACTTGACAGCGGCGCTGAGGTCGCCCTGACGCAGATAGAATACTCCGAGCGCCTCGCCGAGCTCGTCAAGACCGGCAGCCTTGCCGAATGCCGTGTTGGCGGCACGGTAATCGTCGTTGAGCAGCGAGATAAGACCTTGGTTCATCTGAGCCTCGGGAGCCGAGGGGTCAAGGCGCGATGCCTTCTTGAAACTTGCCATCGCTGCATCAAAGTCCTTCAGGCGATACTGGACTTCGCCGAGGTTGTTGAAACCGCGGTAGTCATTGGGGTGCAGACGGGTGGCGGCGGTATAGATGGCCTTCTTGCGGTTGAGGTCGTCGGTCAGTGTGGCGGCATAGAGAAGCTCGTCAACGCTGAGGGCGGCAGGGTCGTTGTCGACAAGGCTGTTGATTTCGGCGTCGCTCTTGCCGATCACGTTAACGCTCGCAGTGATGCGCGAATAGCGGAGCTGGGGCAGAATCTCGTCGGCAAGCTGGTCAAAGACGCTGGAGAGGTTGCGGATTTCGCGTTCACGTTCCTCGGGGTCCTTGTACATCGAGAGGACGCTGAGGATAAGGTCCTTGTCCTGAATGTTGCTGGCGGCGACAAGACGCTGGAATCCTTCCCAGTCTTCGGGGGTGAACTGGGCGGTCAGCTCGCCGAATTCGGTAACCTTGTCTTTCTTCAACTGGTTCTGAAGATAGTTCTGAGTATTGCTTTCGCGGTTCTGGGCGAGCTTGGTGTTGAAATCAAGGGAGCCTTCGGGCGACGCATAGGACTGGATGTTGATTTCCTCAATCACGCGGGCAGTATCTTTGGATGCAAGCACGAGGTCGCGGTTCAGACGGAGGACCTCGTCGCTTTTCAGCTCGCTCTCGCGCAGGTTGGCCTGATTGATGAGGAAGTGGATGTCGGCCTGATATTTTTCGTTGATGATGCGCTGGAACTTGTCACTTGCCACTGCCGGAGCGATGGTGCCGGCATCGGCGAGGGCCGAGGTGGCTACGACTCCGTTGGCCACTTTCACGCGGGGCAGAACATATTTCTTTCCTCCTTGGTCAACCGAGAAGTCAAGGAACAGCTCTGACTTCATCATCTCGGGTCGGTAGACATAGTTGACGGGGATTGTGACCATCCCGCCGCGCTCGTAAGATACAACCTGATTGTTGCCTCTCACCTTCTCTCCCTGAAATGTCATGGGAGAAGACATTTCCTCGGTGCCGTCAAACACGAGATAGGGCGTGACGGTGACCGACGCGTTCTTCACAAAGAACTTGGCCGGAATATTGGCCGAAACTGTTGCCGGAACATTTGAGCCTACAACTTCAAGCGGATTGGGATTAACCGTAAAGTAGTCGGCTGCAAAAGGGTTCATTTTTTTACCGCAGCCGGTCAGCACCAAAGCCGAGGCCATCAGGAGCGAATAGCTCAATTTTTTGTCCATAAAGCAAATGTTATGTTTTAAGAATGTTTATTTTCCGTTATCCGAGAGCACACTGCGCCACGGGTCATAATATATGTATTGCAAAGTTAATAAGAATTACACATAATCCCACAACTATTTAACATCTTTTGTTGAAATATTTCCACACCCCCGAAACAACACCGCGCCTCTCCTGCCCCGGAGGGGCGCGCCGAATCTTCACGCATCAAAATTTTTTCGCCGTTTTCAGTTTTTTCATTACCTTTGCACCTATATGTAAATCAAATTTTTCAACCCCTAATTTAATATTCAAAACAATGGCGACAAAACCGTTTAAATATCAGGAAATGTTCCCGCTCGGACCTGACACGACCGAGTATTACCACCTCACGTCCGACTATGTGAAAGTCGAGAACTGGGGAGGACACGAATTCCTCGTCATCGACCCGGAGGCTCTGACCGTTATCGCCCGACAGTGCACCCACGACAACGCGTTCATGCTGCGCCGCGAGCACAATGAAATGGTTGCCAAAATCCTCAATGACCCCGAGGCAAGCGAAAACGACAAATTCGTGGCCCTCACGATGCTCCGCAACGCCGAGGTTGCCGCCAAGGGACAGCTCCCCTTCTGTCAGGACACCGGCACGGCCATCATCCACGGCGAAAAGGGACAGAACGTATACACCGGCTGTGACGATGAGGAAAAGCTCAGCCACGGCGTGTATCTCACCTACACAACCGACAATCTCCGCTACTCGCAGAACGCTCCCCTGAACATGTATGACGAAGTCAACACCGGATGCAACCTCCCCGCACAGATCGACATCCATGCCACCGAGGGCGACGAGTACAAGTTCCTGTTTGTCGCCAAGGGCGGCGGCTCGGCCAACAAGACCTACCTCTATCAGGAGACCAAGGCTCTCATCAACCCCAAGACTCTCATCCCCTTCTTGGTCGAAAAGATGAAATCGCTCGGCACAGCAGCATGCCCCCCCTACCACATCGCATTCGTAATCGGCGGAACTTCGGCCGAAATGAACCTCGCCACCGTCAAGAAGGCGTCGGTAAAATACTATGACGAGCTCCCCGACCACGGCAACGAGCTCGGCCACGCTTTCCGCGACCGCGAGCTGGAGGCTCAGCTGATTGAAGAAGCCCACAAAATCGGACTCGGCGCACAGTTTGGCGGAAAATATTTCGCCCATGACATCCGCGTCATCCGCCTCCCCCGCCACGGCGCGTCATGCCCCGTAGGTCTCGGCGTGTCATGCTCGGCCGACCGCAACATCAAGGCCAAAATCAACCGCGACGGTATCTGGATCGAGAAACTCGACACCAACCCCGGCCAACTCATCCCCGAGGAATACCGCAAGCAGGGCGAGGGCGAAGTCGTGAAAATCGACCTCAACCGCCCCATGAGCGAAATCCTCGCCGAGCTGACCAAATACCCCGTCTCGACCCGCCTGTCGCTCAACGGCACCATCATCGTGGGCCGCGACATCGCCCATGCCAAAATCAAGGAGCGTCTTGACCGAGGCGAGCCGATGCCCCAGTATCTCAAAGACCACCCCATCTACTATGCCGGCCCCGCCAAGACCCCCGAAGGGATGCCCTCAGGCTCATTCGGCCCCACGACCGCAGGCCGCATGGACTCCTATGTCGACCAGTTCCAGAGCGCAGGCGGCTCGATGGTCATGATCGCCAAGGGCAACCGCAGCAAGCAGGTGACCGACGCATGCCACAAGCACGGCGGCTTCTATCTCGGCTCGATCGGCGGACCCGCCGCTATCCTTGCCCAGAACAGCATCAAGAAAGTCGAACTGCTTGAATACCCCGAACTCGGCATGGAGGCAATCTGGAAAATCGAAGTCGAAGACTTCCCCGCCTTCATCCTCGTCGACGACAAAGGCAACGACTTCTTCACAATGATTTCCGAGAAATGCTCGGGATGCCCCATCGCTAAGTAACAGAGCTACAACGACGCACGAATGTCTGACATCAAATTCCTGATTTCCGACATTCGTGCGCTTTTTATTTTACAACGAAATTTGACCTTATATATCCAAATATTTGTACAATCTCATAAAATAAACACAAATACCCATTTTGGCAATTTATTTACTTGCATATAAGTTAAAAAATCCTTAACTTTGTCGCGCTGGCAAATCACAGTAACTAACAAAACTAATGCCTAATAATTGACAAAATATAGTTAATCCTATGAAAATCAAAATCATCACCGCCATGCTATTAGCGCTGTTCTGCTGTCAGGGCATCAAAAGCCAGACAGTAGCGCTAAAGAGCAACGTGCTTTATGACGCGTTACTCAACGTGAACGCCGGTATCGAATTCGGGCTCGCCCCGAAATGGACCCTTGACGTTTCTGGCGACTTCAATGCTTGGAAATTTTCCGAGGGCAAGCGTTGGAAACACTGGTTTGTCCAGCCCGAAGTTCGCTATTGGCTCTGCGACCGCTGGGCCGGGCACTTTTTCGGCCTCCATGCCATAGGCGGCCAGTACAACGTCGGCGGCATCAAGAACCCCGTCTTTGACGGCCTTGAAGGCCACCGCTACCAAGGATGGGCCGCCGGTGCAGGTATCGCCTACGGTTATACTTGGATTCTTGGAAAGCACTGGAACCTCGAAGCCGAAATCGGAGTCGGGTATGCCTACACCAAGTTTGACACATACAAATGTGCCGGTTGCGGGCAAAAAACCGCGTCGGACCGCACCCACAATTATTTCGGGCCCACTAAAGCGGCTATAAACATAGTATATCTTTTTTAACCGTTTAACATGACTGATATGAAACGCTCTATACTGTTGTCGGCCGCTTTAATCGCTACATCTTTAGCCTCTGTGGCCGAAACCACCGGACAACCATTCATCCAGAACCAGCGCATGGTGCGCAACGGCGAGCTGGTAACTGTCGACATGGACGTGGTCCTCTCTGACATCAAGGTCGACCGAAACCAAGCCCTCATCCTCACACCCGTCATCGTCAATGGCGCCAACGAGCTTGAACTCCCCGCTATCGGAATCTACGGCCGCAACCGATACTACCACTACATCCGCGCCGGTAAAGGAATGATTTCGGGCGACCGCGAAATGGCCTACCGCTCCAAGGAGGCCCCCTCATCGGTCGACTATAATATAAATGTGGCCTACGAGCCGTGGATGGAAGGCGCGAAACTCGTGTTCCGCGACTGCAACTACGGATGCTGCAACCTTCTGCTCGGTTGTGACGAGATGGCCGTTTTCGGACCGTTCAAGTCGCCCCGCATCGCCCCCGAGGTTTTCGAGGCCGCTTTCGCTTTCATAACCCCCGCTGCCGAGGAAACCAAAACCCGCAGCGTGGACAACCGCGCCTATATCGACTTCCCCGTCAACAAGATTGTCATCTATCCCGAATATCGCGGAAACGTTGTCGAGCTTGCCAAAATCCGCAACAACATCGACAGCGTGCGCAACGACAAGGATATAACCATCACATCACTGTCAATCAAAGGCTTCGCTTCGCCCGAAGGCTCCTATGCCAACAACGAGCGACTCGCCAAAGGCCGTACCGAGGCGCTTAAAGACTATGTCGAAAGCCTCTATCACTTCGGCACAGGGTTTATACGCACTTCCTATGACCCCGAAGATTGGGGCGGACTCCGGGAATATGTCGTGACATCGGCGCTCCCCGGCAAGGCCGGCATCCTCGAAATCATCGACTCCAACCTCGATCCCGATGTCAAGGACGCCCGCATCAAGAAGAATTTCCCCGGCGACTATGCCTATCTTCTCCGCGAGGTCTACCCCGCCCTCCGTCACTCGGACTACACCATCAACTTCACCATCCGCGAGTTTACCGATGTCAACGAAATCCGCAATCTCGTGAAGACCGCGCCTCAGAAACTGTCGCTCAACGAGTTCTATCTCGCCGCTCAGGGACTGGAGCCCGGAAGTGACGACTTCTGTGAGATATTCGAGACCGCCGTGCGCATGTTCCCCGCCGACAATGCCGCCAACCTCAACGCGGCAAGCGCATCTCTCTCTCGCGGCGACCTCAAAGCTGCCGAAACTTTCCTCAAGAAAGCAGGCGATTCCCGCGAGGCTGTCTACACCCGCGGTGTCCTTGCCGCAAAGCAGCGCGACTTCAAGACCGCACGCACCCTGCTCGAAAAAGCTCAGAATATGGGCGAGCCTAACGCCGCTGCGGCTCTTGAGACCTTGAAACTCTTTGAAGAAGCTGAAAACAATTAACTAACCACAGCGTCGCGCCGCAGCGCGAGCAATCGGCCTCAGGCGCGACGCTGTCCAATTTATCTTCCTCGCCTCTCCCCCGCCTTGAAC
>CAMWRO010000177.1 GCA_947176615.1 uncultured Porphyromonadaceae bacterium | reverse complement strand
TCGGTCACATAGCTACAGCTATGCTCCCTCGATTCATGACAAAATCCGACGCGTGAAAACGGGCTTTGGATTTAACATTTGTTATGAAACACCCTCTTAGGTTCATAGAGTGTATTTAGGTAAGATAGACTATCACTAATAAAAACGTAAGGGCCGGTATGATTATTGTGTCATACCGACCCTTGTGTCAATGTTTTAAGCTGAATATTACTTCACAATCACTTTCTTGACAACCGGCCCTGCCTTGACGATGTAGAGGCCCGGGCGGGCGTCGACAATCGTCTCGGCGGTCGCGGTGAGCGACGCTGCCGTGCGGCCGTCGGGGGTGACGACTGTCACCGCCATTCCGTCGGCGCCTGTAATGACAATCTTGCCGCGGCTGCCTGTCACGCTGATTCCCCCGGCGGTGACATCCGTGATGCCGCTGCGCGAAAGGGTGATGGGGTTGGAGGCCGCCGACTCGCCGAAGGTGTCATAGACGGCGGTAACGACATAGGTATGTGCCTCATCGTCGCTGACCTTGTCGGCAAAACTTCTCTCGGTAACAGGCTCGTCATTGAGTTTCACGCCGTCGCGGAAGATGTTGTAACCCTTCAGGTCGAGGGTTCTGTCACCGTCGGCGGGGGTGAATGTCACGTCGTCGATAAAGAGCATGAACACGTCGGCCGACACGCAGCGGATGGCGAAATATTTCGCCCCCTCGGGCAGGCGGTAAGAGAACCGTGTCCATGTCATCGGAACATTCACGGGATACCGGCCGCTGATTTTCTTGAAATCCTTGATGGCGGTGCCGGTGGTCGAATAGTAGACCTCAAACTGCTCGTAACCACCCTCTTGCGACGGTGCGAAGGTCATGGCGTAGAACGAAACCGTCTGCTCGCCGCCCGACAGGAGCGGTGAGATGGCCCAGTCGTCGTTGTGGTTCACGCTTGGTGACACAACGGCGGCCATCGACATGAGATACTGGTTGCCGCTGTGGGCGCTGTAAATATCCTCCGAGGGTGCGTCGGCGGCGTTCAGCACCGTGTAGGCTGCCGGCTGGCGGTTGCCGGGGTAATCCCAGCCTTGGATTCCGTAGATTTCCGCGCCGTCGGCATCGATGAAGGTCCATCCCTCGACACTGCTGACAACATAGGGGGTCGCGCTCTCGAAGTCCTCGGTCACGGGGTGGATGAACGAATTGCGGTCAGGCTCATCCCACGACAGCGTGATTGTCTCGCCGTCACCCTCGGCTGTAAGCGACTCGGGCACGGGATAAATCGGGTCGACGCGCACAACGGTCACCTCGGGCGAGATGTCGTCATCCTCGACCGCGTCATCCTCGGTGGTCACGCGGGCATAGTAGACGGTATTGTCGGGCGACATGGGGGTGAGCGAGTCGGTAAACTTGACAGTCGCGCGGCTGCCGCTCTGAATCGGGGTCTCGATGACCTCGGCTCCTATGCGCTCCTCGCCGCGGAACAGCTCGACCGAGTAGATTCCGCTCGGCTGCATGCCGTTGTTCTCAATCCATACCGTCACTTCAAATTCCTCGCCGGGAACAGCCTCGGCGGGCGCGGTGACAGTTGTGGCCGTCAGGTTGACGGGGTGCATCGAGTCGATGACGAGGTTGTCGAGCCATGTCGACGCATAGGTCTTGGTCGTGGCGACAAAGCGCATCTGGACAGGTTTTCCGGCATAGTCGGCAAGCGACACGGTGACGCGGTTCCACGCGTTTTTGAGCGGCAGGTCTTTCATTGTCACCGTGGTGACGGTCTCCCAGCCGTTGCCGGCGTTCACTTCGAGCGCGAGGGTATTGTAGTTTTCGGCACCCGCCTCCACGTTATAGGTATAGAATGTCACGCCGGGGTTCTCGGCGGGGATGAGGATTTTACCCATACCGAGGACTGCCGAATAGTTTTCGGTCGAGGCGGCACATCCGGCATATCCGTTGTCGCCGTCCTGAGCGGCGATTCCCTTGCTGTTGTCAAGGATGTCCCAGCGTGCGTCGCCGCGCACACTCTGCGAGTAGAGGATGTAATGCACCTCGGCGTTGGCCCACGACTCACGGTAGGGGGTCGGGTAGGGACTGCCTGCCGGGAGGAACAGCGACGCGCGTGCCGAGCCGCTGCCGGCCGTCGTTTTGGCGACGATGCTCCACTGTCCCAGCATCTGCCGCGCGCCCGGCTTGAGGTAGGTATAGGTGTGGGTCAGCGTCTTGAGGTCGGTGGCCACGACCCACGGGTCGTCAGGCATCGTGATGTCATAGATGTCGTAGCTGATGATTTCAGGCGCGATGGGGTAGCCGTTGATGTCGGTCTTCGGAGCCTCCCATGTCAGGGTCACCTCGCCGTCGCCGTTGCTCTCGGTGACAACGATGTTCTCGACACGGCCCGGGATGTTGACACCGACATAGACGGCCGCGTCGGCGGGAAGACCCACGCCGCCTGCCGCCGAGTAGGGTGTCACGCGGTAGATGTAGGCTCCCTCTTTACCGCTGACCTCGTCGGTATAGCTTAATTCATTGCCCGGCACGAGATTGTCGGTCAGCGTCGCGACAAGCTCGCTGTTGCGGTAGATTTCAATCTTGGAAAGTTCCTCCAAGGGGTTGCCGTCGATGTCGGCCGACGGGAGGGTGAACGACAGGTGGGCCTTCATCTTGCCCTCTGAGTCGGGGGTGGCGGTAAGGCCTGTGACCGCGTCGGGGGCGTTGGATTTCATTCCCTCGGCAATCTCAAAGTTGTAGACATAGAGGAACATCGTGTTGACGCTGCTGATTCCGTGGAACCCGACATAATACACGCCGTCCTGCTCGGGTACGATGTAATCTTCTATCAGATAGGGGTTATCGCCCGTGCAGTCGATGTCGGTGCGGTCGAGGATATACTCGGTCAACCCCTCGGGGGTCGGAGCGGCGCCCCACTTGACCTCCATCCGCTCGGTGTAACCCTTGTTGCTGTGTGACCATGTCAGGAAGGTCACGCGGTAGCGTTTTCCCTTTTCGAGGCGCAGCGGCGGGGTGATGGCCCAGTCGTCGGCATCGCTTTCAAAGGCTGTCGGCAGCCTCAGGCACCCGTCGATGGCGCTCCACCGGCGGCCGTCGTTGTTGCCGTCGATGACGGTGTAGAAGTCGAGCGCGTCAGCAGCCTCGAAATCAGCATTGTAGGGCGGCTGAATCTCGCCGAGAGGGAAACGCGCCGAGGTGCCCGCCGCCGAGGTCAGTCCTGCGGCTGTGGCGGTGACGCTGTAACTGTAAGGGGTCATGTTGTCAGGCTTGGCGACAGGGTCGGTGACGGTTGTCTCCCTGATGTCGCGGGCCACGGTGACATTGTCGGGGTGGCGGGTGACGGTGTAGGTCATGTTGTCGCTGTCGACATATCCGTCATGGATGCCGGTGGTGACGGCGTTCCATGACACCACGAAGTTGCCGCCGTCGCGGACGAGGGTCACCGACGGGGTCGACGGGGTGTCGTTGCCAAAGTAGCGTTTCACCTGTGCCTTGGGACTGTTGCCGCCGTCGTTGGACATGATGACGGTCACGATGTGCTCGCCTGTCGCGGATACCTCCACGGGGACTGTCACCTTCTCGCCCGGTGCTGCCGTTTCGCTTGACACTGCCGTCTCGTCGACGATTACGCTCCATTTCAGCGTGCCTTCAAGCGCGCTGCCGCCAAAACTCTTGTCGGGGGCGGTGAAGACAGCGTCGCCCGAGAGTGACGCGCCGTCGACGTTGAGTGTCAGGTCGCTGACTGCTGCCGGTGCATCGTCGGCTGCGGGGCGTGCCGGGATGTAAAGTCCCTGAGGGATAAAGTCGTGGTCAAATGTATAGACAAGCGTCGCCTTGCCGGTCGTCTTGTCGATTTCATAGATATAGTCACCCTCCATGTATTTGTCACACGATGCAAACATCCTGCCGGTGACCGGGTCGATGGCCGCCGACTGGTTGAAGGCGAAACCGCCGCTGACAAAGTTTACACCCGTCGACCCGATGCGGGTCTTGGTGCCGGTTGTCTTGTCTACTTTATGCAGAACGCCGTAATAGTCAATGATATACATTGTGCCGTCGGCATCTATCGCACAGCTGATCCACTGGCGGGTGAACGGCTCGGAAATCTCGGTCACTTCGAGCGTTTCGTAGTCGATCGTGCCGAATACCCACGACGTCACCTCGCCGTTGGAGCTTTCCCTCGTCTTGTAGAAACAGCCGTAGGTCTTCCCTGTCACCGGGTCGGTAGCCACGTCCGAGGCCATGCGCGTGTATTGAGTCTCGCGCTTGTCGATTATCTCCCATGTCTCGGGATTGAACGAATAGATATAGTATTTTTCTCCGTTGAGTTCGCCGTTGTCGACCTCCTCGGCTATATAATAGGTATCACCCACGAGTGTGCCGCTGCGGGCACGGTAAATATCAATGGCGTGCAGCAGTTCGGGCGATTCATCCACGGTCGTGGGGACGCGGTAGAAACCCCAAGTCCCTGTTGATGAATAACACAGATAGCCGCGCAGGTCGATGCCGTCGATTTCGGCACCTTGTGACTCCGCGCCCTTGGACGCTATCCCGGAAAGACGCACCGTCGTGTTGCGCATCAGCGGCAATCCTGCCCGTGAGGCCGGACGTGCCTTTCGGAACACCCGACTTGACTCGGCTGATGTCGGAAGCGCGCGCTGTGGTCTTTCAGCCACCGCGCATAGGGCAAAGCCCACCACGGCAAAAAACGCCATTAAAAATTTATTTCTCATGAAAAATGTGATATAAGAGGTTTACATTGCAAAAATAAGAAATAAAAAATGAAAAAGAAAAAATAACAGACAAAAGATGGCCGACGCAGCTGTCAGCCATCTTTTGTCTGCTATCTGTTATTTGTTATTTGCTATCTGTTATTTGTTATCTGTTATCTGTTCAAGTGTAGCACACCGGCATCTCGCGGTGGATACTGTGGTCGAGAGAGATAAGGGTCTCGGTACCGGTCACGCCCTTGATATTCTGAATCTTGTCGTTAAGCAGCTCCATCAGGTGCTCGTTGTCGCGGGCATAGAGCTTGATAAGCATTGTGTAAGGGCCGGTGGTGAAATGACACTCAACCACTTCGGGAATTTTTTCAAGCTCGGGAACAACGTCGCGGTACAGCGCGCCGCGTTCAAGGTTGACGCCGATATAGGTGCAGGTGCGGAAACCGAGTACTTTCGGGTCTACCGTGTATCCCGACCCCGTGATGACGTTGAGGTCAATCATGCGCTGGATGCGCTGATGGATGGCCGCGCGTGAAACTCCGCAATCTTTGGCAACGTCTTTTGACGCGATGCGGGCATTGCGCATTATAATTTCAAGTATTTTGCGGTCAAGATTATCAATTTTTTCCATTTGGAGTAGTATAATATGATAATGTATTATTTTGCATGAAAAGTGTGACAAAATTACATATTTTTTTTGACACACACAACATTTTGCTAAAAATCTATTAATAAATAATCTAAATGGCGAATTAAAAATTGTCAATTGTCAATTCTCAATTGTCAATTCTCAATTTCTATGGTACGGATAAAGAAAATCGGGTATGCTTTACGTCGGTTGACGTGGCACACCCGATTGTTAGAGGTTGTTTAATAACAAATGTTAACCCAAAGTGGTAGCATCTTTCAGTTAACTCGTTATTTCACAGAGGGAGCATAGCTGTGGCTATGCTCCCTCGGTTCATGACAAAATCCGACACCTGAAAACGGGCTTTGGATTCACATTTGTTTTTAAACAACCTCTTATTGGATCCACAGGCTCAAGGCCTGATGATAGACAGGGTAAGGATTACTTCACTGCGATTTTCTTTACCGTCTTACCCTTCCGGATAATGTAGAGGCCCGGGGTAAGCGACTTGATGTTATCTCCGGCTTTTGCACCACGAAGATCATAGATTTCGCAGGGTGCATCCTCATCGGAATCGGTGAGGATATCGTCAATGCCGGAAGGCTTGTATGCCTCGATTGTCTTGAAGTTTTTCCATGGATTTATCGCGCCGCTATACATCACTCCGTCTTCCGACAAATAAAGGGTGGCCTTATTATAAGTTTCGTCATCAAAAACACTGTAATCCGCGCTAATTGGTTTGTCAGCTCCGTAATATACCGAGGTAAGACCTCTGCAACCATAGAAGGCATATTTGCCGATTGAAGTTACTCCTTCCGGGATTGTCACCGAGGTAAGACCGCTGCAACCATAGAAGGCATATTTGCCGATTGAAGTTACTCCTTCCGGGATTGTCACCGAGGTAAGACCGCTGCAACCATAGAAGGCATACA
>CAMWRO010000176.1 GCA_947176615.1 uncultured Porphyromonadaceae bacterium | reverse complement strand
CCCGCACCCACGGCTACCCTTGCGAAAAGAGATTTTTTCATATAATGATTGTGTTAAAAAATTAAGATTTAATTATTTGTGTGGAAAACTCATCGGTTTTTGAAAGATGGCCGGGAGATACATCCCGCACCCCCCGGCCGAGGTATAATATAATATTGATTGATTATTTAAGGTTTCGGGTCCACAGAGATACCTTCCTGCACGGTCTCGTTGTCAACGATGACCTTGAATGTAGTGGTAGCTTCCTTGGTGGTGTTGTTTATCTCATTCCACATACCCTTTTGATAGGTACCGGTACATGTTGAGTTTTCGATAATGATAGTACCGGCACACGCTCCGTTAAAGGTTTCAGTGTGAATTTCTATAGCACCGTTATCTTTTTCTTCGGCAGCTGTGAACTTACAGTTTTTTACGGTAACATTGCGGTTGTAGCTTGTTTCCGCACCGTAAACAAGAATTGCTTTTGCATTAAAGTCGTTTTTAAATGTACAGTTGTTGAAAACAGCATTGCGGGAGCCATAGCACCATGCGGCGTAGCGGCCACCCTTCTTCGGATCGCTTGCTGCGTTGTAGGTGAAGTCGCAATTGTTGAACGTTTCGGTTCCGCTTGCATAGAGGTGGAATTCGCCATTTATGCGCACGTTGTTGTAAGTGGCATCAACAGTGTGAATAAAGCCGAAACATGTTCCCGTATAGGGGTTTTCCTCTACATTCAGAGTAAGGTTCTCGAATGTCATAGAGCTGCCGTTGACACCGGTATTGTCGGTGAGGTTGGAAAGGATAGTGAGATCTTTCCCTTCTCCCTTTATGGTAAAGGTGACGTTTTTAGGCCATGTAGCACCTTTGGTGTCATAATCAGAAGCGGCAAGCTCGACAACGGCATTATCAGTAACAGCAGCAAATGCATCAGTAAGATTGTCAAAGATGTCTTCACCGATTCTTACCTTTCCTGCGGGCACAGGATTTTTAACCTCTACATTATTGTCGGGGTCATTGAAACCGGGAATGACGATGATGTTGAAGTCGGCGGGATTGGTGAGGAGTGAGCCGTAGATGTTGGTGCGGTAGTTGCGCTGTACGGGGACGTTGGTGAAGGAGTAGTCGATTTCGTGTCCGTCAGTGCAGGTCACTTTGTAGGTGATGTCGATGAGTTCGCGGCTTGCAGCCTGCACGTCGTTTTCGGTCACTTCAGTCCCGCTGAGGATGTAGTTCATCGCGAGGTATTCATACCCGTTTACGGGGAATGTTTCGTTCTCGGGAACAGCGGCAGTGTAGGTGAGAGTAACATCCTCCGAGGCGGAAGCCACACCGGTAAAGAGGTTGAGGGTGTCATATACTCCTGACACGGTCATGGTTGTGGTGGCCACTTCGAGACCGGCTTTTTTAGCGTCGGCAAGGTCGTTTGTGCCGATGTTGACCTGCGCGAAGGGGCGGCGCAGCTCGACAGTCTGCTGAACGGGACCGTTGACGGTCAGGCCCTTGACAGCTTGGAAGAAAGCGTCGCGGTTTTCGTTGTTGCCGAGGTTGTCGTAGTTTACGGTGACACTCTTGGTGGATGATGTAAAGGTGTAGGGGCTTCCGGTAGTGGCGTCGGCCCAGAACAGGAGGTCATAGGTTTTGCCCTTGACGAGGTTGAGCGACAGGGTGAAGTTTTTGGCATCAACGATTACGGGAGCGGGAGAACCGGCCACGTCGCTCGCAAAAATGACGTCGTCACCGTCATAGACGGCATAGCTGAGAGTCTTGGCCACTGTTCCGTCGCCGTAGGCACGGCTCTGGAGCTCGGTGGGGAGCTGAGCGGTAATGATTACGTTGCCATCACCGTTGCCGGCGGGACCGGCCATTTCTTCACTTGAACAGGAGGCGAGGGTTACAGCACCCACGGCTACCATTGCGAAAAGAGATTTTTTCATAAGAAAGATTGGTTATAAAAGATTATGTAGTATTTGTTAATGCGGTGGTCTTACATGCCCGGCGGGGGCAAGGTTTTTATCTTATCTCGATGTTGAAATCGCCGTCGAAGTCGGGGATGATTCCGATTCCTCCCGAGGCGGTAGAGGTCAGAAATCGGCCGCGCACAATGGTGAGGCGGTTTCGTCGCAGTGGCACGGTCACGGGGTCGGTCGAGGCGATTTTTTCGCCTGAGTGCCGATTGTAGACGTCGAGGGCGACCTGAACCGAGGTCTCGGTGCCGTTGACAAAGACATAGTCGGATGCCAGCTCGGCGGTCGACGCGTCGAGGCGGGATATTGCGCCGTCATAGTAGACTCCGAGACGCGAGTCGGTGGGGCGGTCGGTGTGAGCGTTGTAGACTGACGGCATGTAGCCTGTATAGCGAATCACCACGCGGTAGTCGGCGGGGTCGGGGGTCGATGACGGGGCGCCGGCGGGAGCTGCTTTCTGTCCCTGAGTCTCGTAGCGCGAGATGAACTCGCCGAGGTCGGTCGTGATGAACCGGTAGCGGGCCATCGGGCGGTGCATTGGGATTTCCACGAGTGTCTCGGGTCCGTCGCCGGAGGTTGTGAACACCTCTCCCGCGTCGTTGACGATGACGCTGACCTGTCCGCGAAACGCGTCGCGCCACGGGATGTTGCCCGGGTGTGCGTCGTTCTCGGTCAGTACCGAAATCTCGGCAAAGTCGGCGGTGGAATAATACATATCCTCACGCGAGCCGGGAATCACATGGTCGGCCCAAGCGACGATGCGGAAGTTTCCCGGGGGGAGGTCGAGGTGGACGCGGCGGTTGTGGTCGGGAGTAGAGCCGTCGGGAGCCGTGGCGGTAGTGGGGGCGGTAAAGATGTAGGAGTCGAGAGGAGTGCGCGACGGGAGTCGAGAATCGCCGGTTTCCTCATAAATGTTGAGGATGTAGCGGAAATCATGGTCGCCGTCATGTCGCGAGCGTGAATTTTCCGAGCCATACTCGACGGTGGCCAGCACATCCATCGCACCGCGGTCAAATGTCATCTCGAAGTCACAGTTGACCGGGGTCGGAGGCACAGGCTGCTCGCCGGGAAACTCGTGAACATCACAGGCAGTCAGGATTGCGGCTGCCCACAGCGAATAGAATAAACGGTGTGACAGCTTCATTTCTTGACAGAGTTAAAGTTATAGACAACTGAGATTGCAAAATTGTCGATTCCGGCCCATGTGCGGGAACGGGTGTCGACGAGTGGACCGTTGGGACGGTTCTCAAAACGGTCATAGCTGAGGTGGTAAAGTCCCGCGCCGAGCTGAGCCTCGACGGCCCATCGGCCTGTCGGGCCGAGCGGGAGGCGGTAGCCGATGCCGATTCCACCGCCGAGAGCGGGATGGTCGCCGTCGACATCCTGAATGCGGTAGTGCCACGATGGCATGGCGAAGTTGTAGGCAGCCATCGAGAGATGACCGTCGACAAAGAGGCCGCTGTGGCCGTCGTGCAGCCAGTAGCGCACTTCGGGGCGGAAAATAAAGGTGCGGAATTTGCGCGTCGAGGTGCCGTAGTTCCATCCCGAGTAATAGAGGGACAGCGCGGCTGACCAGCGGCAGGCGAAATCATAGTGTCCCGAGAGGTTGACGATTGCCATGCCCAGTGCGGGGAGGTTGGTTGAAATGTGCCATCCGCGGGTGCAGGATGCGGGGATGGTAAGTGGCTCGGCAGGGAGTGTGTTTGTTGTTTCGGAAGGCTCGGGTTCCGGCTCAGGTTCCGGCTCAGGTTTGGAAACCGGTTCGGAAACCGTAACAGAGTCGGGAGCGGCGGGTGACGTTGCAACCTTGCGTGTGGTGATGGAGACAACCGCGCCGCGCCGCAGGCGTGGGAAGATGTCGCGGGCCAGTATGCGCCACACTCTTCCCTTGTCGAGTGCTTTCAGCCGGGCCATGCGACGGGAAACGTCGGACTGAGAGTTGTCGCTGCCGGTGGATGCAATCTGATAGACGCGCTGCGACATCGGGATTTCACCTTCGGCGGCAATGGCGCGGAACTCGTCCCACGAGACAAAGCTGCCGCGGCGCACTATGAGACCCGACGGAACGCCCACGGAGTCAGACAGATAGTCAGCCAATGAGTTCATGCGGCGGTCAGCGAGGGAGAGGTTGGAATTGACGCGTCCGTCGGGAGACGCGGTACCCCACACATGCACGCTGTCGAGTGACATGAGCGTGTCACTGTTCACGGCATTGACAAGTGTCGTGAGGGAATCGATTGTCGCACGGTTGTTCCCGAATGAGGAAATTACGCAGTGGTCGTTAATCGGAAATTCTATGGAAAAAGAGGTTTCGCTTGGCGATGTTTCAGTAGTCTGGGCGTTAGAAATTACCCCCCCCAAGCTAAAATGGTGATTACCAGCGCTTTTGTTAGCTCAGGTAGTCTGTGCGACATAATATTAAAGGTGTGTCGGGCCATTGTGGAGTCAGAGATGTGAAATCAGAATGAGAGATTGGTGAATTCAGTACAAAGATAAATAGGGAAAGAGTCAAATTCCAAATATAGGTGGCTAAAAATAACAAAAAATAACATTTTGGGTTGATTTTTTATTAATTTGACTCCGGATAGTAGACGGTGACGGGGTTGTGACCGGATATTAAGCATCTTCGTCGCAGTCGCGATGTATCGCGCTCCCTAATGCGGTTTGCTTAACGGTAATTTCGTTGAGCCCGCAGGGCGATGTGCCGGTAATGAGGCGGTTACCATCACATCGCCCTGCGGGCTCAGTTATTTGGGTTGGTGCCGATACCCCTTTCCCCGCATTCCGTTGCGCTCCATACGGGGTTTAACACAACATCGCCCTGCGGGCTCAGGTTGCCATCTCGTTAAGCATCTTTGCTATGGGCATGATAAATCACAATGTCACTGACTTAACGGTATAATTGCATGGGTAAATCGGTCCCCACGCCCTCTGTGGGTCACAACGTCGCTAACAGGGGCGGCATCACCGCCGATTGCGCGGTGTGGCCGCGCCTTAACGTTAGGCCCATGCAAGCGCGCCTTTAGGTGCGCGCAGCTTGGGTTTTCTACGTTTTCTGTCCCGAATCGGCTGCATCGTAGCCGGTCATTCCCCGTCAAGACCGGCAGCTATGCCGCCGTAAAATCAGATATGCGCTATTGACCACACGCTGCCCGCACCTAAAGGCGCGGTTGCATGTGGCTAACGTTGACACGCGGCCATGCCGCGTAATCGGCGGCTCTGCCGCTAACGATGGACAGCGGCGTTAAGTTAGTGACATTGAGGCAACCCCCGGCTATTCGTGGATGCAATCTTGTCAGATTGCTATTCCTTGATGAGGGTGAACTCGACTTTGGGGGTGGAGGGGTAGTGCAGGCCGGAGCGCAGGATGGCCCATGCGCGGTAGGTGCCGTCGGGGAGGTCGGAGGCGGGTTGCCAGAGATAGGGGAACGAGGGGTTGTCGATGGTATCGACGATGTCGCCGTGGATGTTTTCGATAAAGAGGCGGGTGACAGGCTCGTTGTCGAGGTCGTGGTCAAGCGAGAGTTCGATTTCGGAACGCACAATGTGACGGTCGGCGGTGAGAAGGGCTGTCGACGTGTCGCTTGACACGACGATGAACGACAGTTCTTTCCCGGCACTGTTGCCTGCCATGTCCTTGACCTTGAACCGCAGGGTGTGGTGGCCGTCGGTCAGCGAGGCGAGGCTGTGTCTCATTGTGTAGGAGCCGTTGTCAGCGGGTGTCAGGCGCACGGCGTGGGGGATTTCCACTTCGTCAATGTACAGGCGCGGGGCCGAGTCTATCATCGAGGGGGAGACGGCGACACCGCTCTCGTTGTCAGAGACGGTCAGGACAAGGGTTATGTCGTTGCCTGTCTCGGCTCCGTCGGGTGTCTCGGGTGAGTTGACATACATCTCGTCGATTGACGGCGGGGTGACGTCGGTGATTGCCGACCCGTCGACGACACCGATGGAAACGGTTGTCGCGCCGGCGGCTATCCGGGCAAGGGTGTCGGATGAGACGGCGTAGAGGGCAACGCGGTTGGTGAGATTTTCGCGGGAGACGGGCGGAACAGTGATAGTGGTCGACCATAGGCCGTCACTGACTTGGGCCGAGTAGGTGGCGATGACGGTTTCGTCGACGGTCACGACGGGCGGGTCTTTTTTGTCTCCCGGGTTCTGGGCGAGGGTTTTTTTCTCGACAGGAGCGTCAAAGAGTGTTATTGTCATCGTGCCGTTGAAGTCGGTTGCTATGTTGCCGTCGGCGGTCGTGACGTTGCCGATCAGTTTGACAGGGATGAGCGGGACGCTTTCTTTCACCTCGACGAGTCCGGCGGTAATGTCGATGTTGAATGCGGTGTTATAGA
>CAMWRO010000175.1 GCA_947176615.1 uncultured Porphyromonadaceae bacterium | reverse complement strand
CCTTCGAGGAGGTCGGGGCGGAGGCGGCGGGTGCGTTCAAGGGACTGCTCGTGGCGCCAGTCGTCGATGCGGGCCTGATGGCCTGACAGGAGGATGTCGGGGACACGCCATCCCTTGTATTCGGCGGGGCGGGTGTAGACGGGGGGAGCGAGAAGGTTGTCCTGAAAGGAGTCGCTCAGGGCGCTCTGCTCGTCGCCGATGGCTCCGGGGATGAGTCGCACAATCGCGTCAGTGATAATCACGGCGGGAATCTCGCCGCCGGTCAGCACATAGTCACCCACCGAAATCTCGCGGGTTATAAGATGCTCGCGTATGCGGTAGTCGATGCCTTTGTAATGGCCGCAGAGGATAATGAGGTTCTGACTCAGCGACAGAGAGTTGGCCATAGGCTGGTTGAATGTCTCGCCGTCGGGCGAGGTGAATATCACGTCATCATAGTCGCGCTGCTCCTTGAGCGCGGAGATGGCCCGGTCAATCGGCTCGATCTGCATCACCATCCCCGCCTCGCCGCCAAAGGGGTAATCGTCGACCTTGCGGTAGCGGTTGGTGGTATAGTCGCGCAGGTTATGCACGACGATTTCGGCCAGTCCCTTGTCCTGCGCGCGTTTCAGTATCGAGCAGTTGAGCGGCGACTCAAGCATTTCGGGCAATACGGTCAATATGTCAATTCGCATTTTTGTAAGGTTTAAGGTTTGGGTTTAGGATTTAAGGTTAAGGTTTGGGTTTAAGGTTTAGATGATTGTCTTGTCTAAACCTTAAACCCAAACCTTAAACCCTTAACCCCACAGGGTTATTTTTTCTTTCCGCGCTGTTTCTGCTGTTCGCGCAGCATAGCCTGCTGCTGACGCTGCATTTCTTCGAGACGGGCCATGAAACCGCTTTTTTTCTTGGGTTTGCGGGCATTCTCGGCCATCTTGGCGCGCATCTTGTCCTCGTTGACAACCTGACGGAAGATGTAGGTCTGCACGATGGTGATGAGCAGTGACAGGAAGTAGTAGTAGCTAAGACCTGCGGCATAGTTGTTGAAGAACACGAGGAACATCAGCGGCATCAGGTACATCATCCACTTCATGCCGGGCATTGCCGAGGATGAAGGCTGGTTCTGCATGTTGATGCGGGTATAGATGATATTGGTCACGGTCATGAGCAAGCAGAAAAGGCTGATGTGGTTGCCGAAAGTGCTTGAAATGAACGGGATATTGAAGTCCCACGAAATGATGGCATCGGGAGCCGAGAGGTCTTTGGCCCACAGGAACGACTCGCCGCGCAGCTCGATTGCCGATGGGAAGAAGGAGAACATGGCCACGAGGATGGGCATCTGCAGCAGCAGGGGCAGACAGCCCGACATCGGGTTGGCTCCGGCACGGCTGTAGAGAGCCATTGTCTCCTGCTGGCGCTTCATGGCGTTCTCGTTGCCGGGATACTTGTCGTTGATTGCCTTGATTTCAGGGGCGAGCAAGCGCATGCGCGCCTGTGACATGTAGCTCTTGTAGGTGAAGGGGAACAGGATTATCTTGATGAAGACTGTCAGCAGGAAGATAATCAGGCCGTAGCTCGAAATGAACTTGCCGAGCAGGGTGAACACCGGAATGACAATCAGCGTGTTAATCCAGCGGAAGATGGGCCAGCCGAGAGGGATGACCTTGGTCAGGTGCATGTTGTCCTCGGGATAGATCTGAGTCTCCAAGTCTTTCATCAGGGGATAGAGGTTGGGGCCGAGGAAGAAGGTGAACGACGCGGGGTTGGCCTGAGCCGCAGAGTATTCCATCGTCATTTCCGAACTCATGCGTTTCATGTAGACGGGGTCATCTTTCAGCACCTGTGACTGGAGGTCGGCCGACGAGAAATTGGCCTGCGACATCAGCACCGCCGAGAAGAACTGGTTTTTGTAACCGACCCACTTGACACGCTCGTTGAGTTCCTCGCGGGCATCGCTACCCTCGCTGAGGTTGTCAACGTCGCCGTCGGGGAACATGTAGTAAAGCGCGCTGTTGCGTTCTTCAAACATGCGTCCCGCCTCGTTGCGGTTCATCTTCAGGTCCCAAGCGAAATCCATCGAGGCGACATTGGCCGGGATAACGGCGGTCATGCCCTGCTGGAGCACATCCATCTTTACCAGATAGGAGTCGGGGGCGAGTGTATAGCGCAACGCCCACACGGCACCGTCGCCGAGGTCGAGCTGCATGACAACGGTAGTGTCAGTGACTTCGGCGGGGGTGAAATAGAACTCGCGGGTGTCAAACCGCTGAGTGGCTGTTGTCAGCGTGAATCCGTAGCTGCCGGTCTCGGGCGACATGAGTGTAACCTTGGCCGAGTCGTAACGCTCGTAATCGTTGAGCGTGGCGCGGGAGATGACACCGCCCTTGTTGGCGATTTCGAGAGTGAGATACTTGTTGGCAAGTGTCACGGTCGACGAGTCGCCTGAAAGATAGCGGGCAAAACCGCGATACTTGGCGGCATTTCTCAAGCCGTCGCGCAACTCGCGGATGGCAGCGGAGGCAACCGAGGGTTTGAAATCGTCCCAGCGGTTGGCAATCATTGCCGCAACGGGGACAGATGTTTCGCCGACGAGTACCGAACCGTCGACCTGTCCGTCGGGGGTGAGGGCAAGATGCAGTTTGTCAACATCGAGGGTGGTGACTCCGGCTGAGTCACGACGGCCAAGCTCGCGAATCGTGGCGGCAATCGTGGCGACCTCGGAGGGATTGATCGAGTCGAGGGTAAGCACGTCGGGCGACTGGGAGAGGCGGTTCTGCTCCTCGGCAAGTTGCTCGGCCTGCTGACGCTGACGCTCAATTTCTTCCTGAGAGGGACGGTTGAGGTACATGAACCCCATGATTACCGCTCCCATGAGCAACAGTCCAATCAGTGAGTTTTTATCCATTATAAGTTCTTAAAAGAGTTTTATTTGTTATTCTTTATTTGTTATTTGTTATCTTTTATTTCACGATAGCTTACCGCCGCCTTTACAAAGTCGAGAAACAGAGGATGGGGCGACAGGACGGTGCTTGAGTACTCGGGGTGATATTGCGTGCCGATAAACCACCGCTTTTCAGGGAGTTCCACAACCTCGACAAGACGGGCGGCAGGATTCTCGCCAACGCACTTCATCCCGGCGCGCTCAAATCGTTCACGATAGTCGTTGTTGAACTCAAAACGGTGGCGGTGACGCTCGCTGACATCGGTCGAGCCGTAGGCTTGTGCGGCACGGGAGCCGGGTGTCAGGCGGCAGTCGTAGGCCCCGAGACGCATTGTTCCTCCCATGTTGGAGATACTTTTCTGCTCCTCCATGAGGTCAATCACGTTGTCGGGAGTGGTGGGATTCATCTCGGTCGAATTGGCCTCGGGCAGTCCGAGTACGTTGCGGGCAAACTCGATAACCATGCACTGCATACCGAGACAGATGCCGAATGTAGGGACATCATGCTCGCGGCACCATTTCAGCGCGACAAATTTACCCTCGATTCCGCGCTGCCCGAATCCGGGAGCCACAATCACACCGTCGAGGTCGCCGAGCTGAGAGTCGGCATTCCCGGGGGTGAGTTTTTCGCTGTGGATGTAGCGCAGGTCGAGGCGGCGGTCGTTATAGGTGGCTGCCTGAAACAGTGACTCGTCGATTGACTTGTAGGCATCCTGCAGCTCGACATATTTCCCGACGATACCGATTGTGACCGTCTGCTCGGCACTGTGCATCTTGTCAAGGAAGTCGAGCCACGGTTTCATGTGAGGCTGCCCCTCGACTGAAAGTCCGGCCTTCTGCATGACAATCTCGTCGAGGTGCTGACGGTGCATCTCCACCGGAACCTCATAGATTGACGGAACGTCAATCGACTGGATGACCGCGTCGGGCGACACGTTGCAGAACTGCGCTATCTTGCGGCGCATGGCGACGGGGATTTCATGCTCGGTGCGCAACACGAGAATATCGGGCTGGATACCGACCTGCTGCAACAGTTTTACAGAGTGCTGCGTCGGTTTCGTCTTCAGCTCCTTGGCGGCGCGGATATAGGGCACATAGGTCAGATGGACGCAGATGCAGCTGTTTCCCATCTCCCATCGCAGCTGCCTGACAGCTTCGAGAAACGGTGTCGACTCGATGTCGCCCACCGTGCCGCCGATTTCGGTGATGATGAAATCATAGTCGCCCGTATTTCCGAGCGCCTTGACATTGCGCTTGATTTCGTCGGTAATGTGGGGGATAATCTGCACGGTTTTCCCGAGATAGTCGCCACGGCGTTCCTTGTCGATGACACTCTGGTAGATGCGGCCTGTGGTGACATTGTTGGCACGGGTCGTGCGCACATTTGTGAAACGCTCATAGTGTCCCAAGTCGAGGTCGGCCTCATGGCCGTCGACCGTGACGTAACATTCCCCGTGCTCATAGGGGTTGAGCGTGCCGGGGTCAATGTTGATATAAGGGTCAAACTTCTGAATTGTGACCCTGAAACCGCGGGCCTTCAACAGGCAGGCCAGCGATGACGAAATGATTCCTTTGCCCAAGGATGAGACTACACCCCCGGTAACAAAGATGTACTTTGGTTCCACAGTTAATGTGATAAGTTAAAAATTAAGTTGCAAATTTACAAATTTTTCTGAGTTTTCAGCAGTTTGAAACAGCTTTTATCTCACCGCTTGGTCTTCTTGACCGGGTCACATGTGAGCCCTACGCCGAGTTTCTTGAAAATCTTGTGGTCAACCTCGCCGAGCATGACGGTCGAGTGGACCTGACAGCCGTTCAGCTCGGGGAGCTTTTCGAGGGCGCGGCGGCAGTTTTCGTCATGAGTGCTGAGAACCGAGAGGGCGACAAGGACCTCATCGGTGTGCAGGCGCGGGTTGCGGCTGCGGAGATAGTTGATTTTGGTGAACTGGATAGGCTCGATCATGTGCTGCGGGATGAGTTTCACGCTGTGGTCGATTCCTGCCAGATGCTTGACGGCATTGAGAATCAGCGCGGCACTCGGACCGAGCAGCGAGCCGGTCTCGGCAGTGATGATGGTGCCGTCGGCGAGCTCGATTGCCGAGCAGGGCACACCGCTGCGCTCGGCGCGCTCGCGGGCGGCGACTGTCGGGCGGCGGTAGGAGGTATCGATTTTGGCCTGCTTGAACAACAGCGCGATTTTGTTGACCTCGCTTTCGTTCCCCTCGCCCATCGCCATGCGGTTGAGCGCAGTGTAGTAGCGGCGGATAATCTCGTCCTTGGACGCGCGGCTGCACACCTCGTCGTCATCGATACAGAACCCGACCATGTTGACACCCATGTCGGTCGGCGACTTATAGGGGTTCTCGCCATAGATTCCTTCAAAGAGGGCGTTCAGCACCGGGAAAATCTCGATGTCGCGGTTGTAGTTGATGGCCGTCTTGCCATAAGCATCGAGATGGAACGGGTCGATCATGTTGATGTCGTTGAGATCGGCGGTCGCAGCCTCGTAAGCGATATTGACCGGATGTTTCAGCGGAAGGCTCCACACCGGGAAGGTCTCAAACTTGGCATACCCGGCCTCGATACCGCGCTTGTGCTCGTTGTAAAGCTGGCTGAGACACACCGCCATCTTGCCGCTGCCGGGACCGGGGGCGGTCACGATGACCAGCGGGCGCGAGGTCTCGACATAGTCGTTGCGTCCGAAACCCTCGTCAGAGTCGATAAGACCGACGTTGGTGGGATACCCCTCGATTGTGTAGTGAACATAGGTCGTGATTCCGAGCCGGGCGAGCTTTTCGCGGAAAGCGTCGGCACTGCTCTGTCCGTTATAATGTGTCACGACCACCGACCCGACGAGGAATCCTCGTTTCTGGAACTCGTCGCGCAGTCGCAGCACATCCATGTCATAAGTGATACCAAGGTCGTTGCGCACCTTGTTTTTCTCGATGTCAAGCGCGCTGATTACGATAACAATTTCGGCGTGGTCGCTCAACTGGCTCAACATGCGCAGCTTGCTGTCGGGCTGAAACCCGGGCAATACACGGCTTGCATGATAGTCGTCAAAGAGTTTTCCACCTAATTCGAGATAGAGCTTGTTGCCAAACTTGGCAATGCGCTCCTTGATGTGCTCAGATTGGATTCTGAGATACTTGTCGTTGTCAAATCCGTATTTCATAACGGATTACAAAATTAGTGTTTTTCCGCCAATCCACCAAAAAAATATCACCCCCGCGTCCCAACAAGGGGACAGTCCGGGTCTTCACGATAACATGTTGAAAGAATGGCGGGGATATAAACGATAAAAAGGAACTACTCGCGTAGCTCCTTCTTATGAGTTTCCAATAGGTACAATTTCTAAGGTAAAAAAGATTGTTTTAGGTTCG
>CAMWRO010000174.1 GCA_947176615.1 uncultured Porphyromonadaceae bacterium | reverse complement strand
AAGCATCATCAACCGGTCATGTACATCCCCGACGTTGTCAGTGGGGAGAATATCCACCCGCTCCTGAGCGATAATGTCACCCGTGTCAATCTCGTGTTTCAGAAAGAAAGTTGTCACGCCCGTCTCGGTATCGCCGTTTATAACCGCCCAGTTTATAGGGGCGGCTCCGCGGTAACGAGGCAGCAGAGACGCATGTAGGTTGAATGTGCCGAGACGCGGCATCGACCACACCACCTCGGGGAGCATACGGAACGCGATGACAATGAACAAGTCGGCATCGAGTGACCGAAGTTCCTCAACAAACTCCGGGTCCTTCAGCTTAACAGGCTGCATCAGATGCAGACCTTTTTCTACCGCATACTGCTTGACGGGCGACTGGAGCAGCTTGTGGCCGCGTCCGGCAGGTTTGTCAGGCATGGTGATAACGCCGACGACATTATAGCCGCCCTCGACAATGCGTCGCAGACTCTCCACGGCAAAATCGGGTGTGCCGAGAAACACTATTTTAAGATCTTCTTTCTTCATTATTCTTCTATCTCTTTTTAAATGTTAAACGCCTGCCACAGCGGATTATTGTCGGGAAGCGGAGCTGTCACGTCAATCTCCTTGCCCGAAACGGGATGTACAAACTGAATCCGGCGGGCCATCAGCGAAATCGAGCCGTCGGGATTAGAGCGCTTGTCGCCATACTTCAAATCACCCCTTATAGGGCATCCGATTGCCGACAATTGGACACGAATCTGATGCTTGCGACCTGTTTCAAGGTTCACTTCGAGAAGATTGTAGCGGTCGCTTGACCCGATGTGGCGGTAGGACAGAATCGCCTCTTTGGCTCCGTTTTTAGGTGTGAGCGAGGCATAAGACTTGTTGTTCTTCTCAGTCGTAGTGATGTAATGGATGATGCGGTCCTCCTCCTTTGGCGGCAGATTGCGGGTCAAGGCCCAGTAGGTCTTTTTGACCTCGCCATTGCGAAACATCTCGTTCATCCTTGCAAGAGCCTTGGAGGTCTTGGCAAAAACCACGAGGCCGGCCACAGGCCGGTCAAGACGGTGCACCACCCCGAGGAAAACATTCCCGGGCTTGGCATATTTTTCCTTAATCCATCGTTTGACAGTCTCGACGAGCGGCTCATCGCCCGTCTTATCGCCCTGCACAATCTCTCCCGGAGCCTTGTTGACGATTATAATATGGTTATCTTCGTAGACTACTTGCATAAATATATCAATTGGTGCTCAAATTTACTTTTACGATGTTTCCGTGCAAATTTTTATTTAAAGGATGCACATAAACCCATGTTTCACCATCCTCTGCCACAAACTTTTGGCAAAGAGAAGGCACGGCATAAAAAGCCTCTCCCAAAGCGTTATAGAAGTCGTAATACTCGACACCGACATCTACATCAGGTATGACATTGCCGGCATTATCTAAAAATGAAACATTACGATTATTCTGCACAAATACGTCTTTATATCTTAACATATCTGCCGAACCACAAATTGCGCTTATCTTATCTTTTTCAATATTCTCCAAGCATTCAGGCACAATGGCTATTGTGCGCCCCGGATAAATAGTATTCAATATCACAAGTTGAACAGGATTTATCCAAGTATTGTCAACAGGATATTTTAACGTATATAGCGGAGCGGAGACTGATAAATCGTAATATACCGTGCCACTTTCCGATTCATCCAACAATGCTGAAATCCGTCGGTGCTCTTTATAATAATGCCCCTGCCAATATATCACGCCCATGAAAAACGACAAAATCAAAGCAAAAATCACATATAACGAATTTCGGACTATCCTTTTAAAGTCAGACTGAAAAAATATCCCAAGCAAATTGATGAGTGCGATAATCGCGAATGCCTCCCCAAACCATGCCGACCGACCAAATTGGAAAGAGGTTCTCGCACACAACAAGCATCCTCCGACAGCAATGACCGCAGGAATGTAAAAGTCAGGTTTACACGCAACCTTTATAAACCGATGAGAAAACCGCGACAGGAGCAACAACCCGCTCGCGCCAAACAGCAGAATGGTCACAGGTATAGTTTTGAGTACTGTAAACCCCGTAATCTCCACACCGGCGATTGCATCAGAAGCGGTCAGTCTTGTCAATATTCCGGGTGCAGAAACAACCATTATACATCCAAGCACATAGGCCCAAAACATAAACCATTGTATCAAAGACAATCTAAATTTATGAATCAGAATGTATATTCCCAATGCGCCACACATCAAGACGGCCATCCCTTCATGCTGCCACCCACAAAATAGGGAGAAAAGACTGACCGCGATTAAATCCCATGTTTTTCTATCGGATTGTTTTCTAAGAAACAACATGTAAAACAAGATATTAAACAGAACTACCGGGATATAATTCAACATTAAATCAGTTATAAACATTCCACCCCTCCACGGCAAAAAGACAATAATAGCCAACCATGTTGTAATTAAGCGCAAAGGAGTCGGAATAAATTTAAGATTGACTCCATGAGAGGCAACCGCCATAAAATAAACCATCAGTACGGTTAGCACCGACAACAATAAAGTCCCTGTTATCCTCGGTAAATACAGAACCCAGAACGGGCAAATGACATTAGGAAGACGACCATTTTCATCTTCCCTCATAAACATAAAATACTTGGCAAATGAGCTGAATGAGAAATCGGCAGAACCCGAATTTAGTGATTTATAGTTATTAACAAACAGTAAATCATCCACTTGGGAAGGAGTGAGATAATATATTGCCCAATAGACCACAATCATAGCCATAAGGGCAACCACAACAAAAGTATTTCTGCGAGAAAATAGTCTCATCGTGTTTTTCCCGCAAAATTACTGCTTTTTATTGGATTCACGAAAAGTTGATGTAACTTTGTAATGCTTAATGTTTAGACCATAGTTTTTATGATTGAATATATCAAGGGCAATGTCGAGGAGCTGACACCGGCCTATGCCGTGATTGACAACGGCGGAACAGGATACATGCTGAATATCTCGCTGTCGACTTTTTCGGGTCTCGAAAATGAAAAAGGGATAGTGAAACTGCTCGTCCACGAGGTAATACGCGAAGATACGTGGGTGCTGTACGGGTTTCTTACCGCCCGGGAGCGCGAAATGTTCAGGCTGCTGATCGGAGTGTCGGGCGTGGGAGCCAACACTGCCCGCATGATTCTGTCATCGGTTCCGGCACCCGAGCTTGAGGCTGTAATCGTCTCGGGCGACCACGGCAAACTGAAAAATGTCAAGGGAATCGGCACTAAAACGGCTCAGCGCATAATTGTTGACCTCAAGGATAAAATAAAAGCCTCTGACGATACGTTATCATTACAACCCGTTACCGACAATTCGGTTCTGGAGGAGGCTCTTGCAGCAATGGTCATGCTCGGATTTCCTCGCCCGCAGGCTCAGAAAGTTCTCAAAAAAATCTTTGAGGCCAATCCTGCCATCAAGGTCGAGGCGGCCATCAAGCAGGCTCTCTCAATGATGTAACCACCGTCGGGCCGGGTGTTTAACGGTAAAAACAGACCTTGGCTCGTAGTAACTACAAAATACCTCTCGTCGTGTCAATCGTGGGCGCAGTGTGCGCGCTTGCGACGGTTGCGTTCTATTCCGCAGCCCAGTTTGTCACGCCCGGGTTCAACCCTCCCGCGCCGGTGATGACATCGCCGCTCGTAGCCGAGGCCGACTCCATCATGATGCCCTTCCCGGTACAGCAGACCGTTCCGCAGACCTACGAAGACCTCATGGCCGAGGAATTTGCCGCCGACCTCGACACCCCCTCCAACATCAAGACTGTCACCGAGTATGACCCCGAGACGGGATGCTATGTCGTGCGCACCAAGCTCGGCGACATGGACATCGCCACACCTTTCTATCTCTCGGCCGAGCAATACAACAACTGGCAGTTGCGCGAGTCGATGCAGAATTACTACCGCCAGCGCAATGCCGAGGCGATTAACAACCCCGACAAGGAGCCGTTCAACATCCTCGACATGAATTTCGCCCTCGGGCCTCTTGAAAAAATCTTCGGCCCGGGCGGCGTGCAGCTGAAAACGCAAGGCTCGGTACAGGTGTCGATGGGGATAAAGTCAAACAAGACCGACAATCCGGCCCTGTCGCTGACTTCGCGCCGCAAGACCTACTTTGACTTCGACCAGAAGATTCAGGCCACGATTGCCGCAAGCGTCGGCGACCGGTTGAAGTTCAACATGACCTATAACACCGACGCGACATTTGATTTCGACTCAAAAAACCTGAAGCTCGCCTATGAAGGTCAGGAAGATGACATCGTAAAGAGCATCGAGGCGGGCAACGTGTCGATGACCACAGGCTCGTCGCTGATCCGAGGCAGCACCGCCCTTTTCGGTATCAAAACCCAGTTGCAATTCGGCAAACTGACCGCAACGGCCCTCGTCTCACAGCAGAACTCCGAATCGCGCAGCGTGAACACCAAAGGCGGCGTACAGACTACCGATTTCACCATTCAGGCCGACAATTACGACCAGAACCGACACTTTTTCTTAGGCCATTTCTTCCGTGACAATTACGACCGTTTCGCGTCCAAGCTGCCGTTTGTCTCCTCGGGGGTCAACATCACCCGCATCGAGGTGTGGGTCACCAACAAAAGCGGCAACTACAACCAGAGCCGCAACCTCGTCGCGTTCATGGACCTCGGCGAGAGCAGCGTGCTTGCAAGCGACTACTGGCAACCCAATCCCGCCCTTCAAAATCCGGCCAATGCATCCAACAACCTCCTCTCGGTCATAAAGACCGACTACCCCGGAGCTAGAAACATCAACACCGTCACTCAGGCACTCGAACCACTGTCAGCCTACGGCATTGAGGGCGGCACCGGATTTGAGAAAGTCGAGTCGGCCCGTCTCCTGTCGTCAAGCGAGTACACACTCAACTCCACACTCGGCTATGTCTCGATTAAAAGCGCGCTGAACGCCGACGAGGTTCTGGCCGTGGCCTATGAATACACCTATAACGGACAAGTCTATCAGGTGGGCGAGTTCTCGGGCGACATCACAACCACCGACCAGTCGCTCTACGTCAAAATGCTGAAAAGCACCACGGTCAACCCGCGAGTGCCCATGTGGGACCTCATGATGAAAAACGTCTACTCGCTCGGAGCCTATCAGGTGCAGAAATCCAATTTCCGCCTCAACATCAAGTATCTGAGCGACACCACCGGCACCGAAATAAACTATCTCCCGGTAGCCGGAATCTCCAACATGCCCCTGCTTCAGGTCATGAACCTCGACCGCATCGACTCCAACGAGGCATCCAATCCCGACGGGTTCTTTGACTTTATCGAAGGGTATACCATCCAGTCGTCGTCGGGCAAAATTATCTTCCCCGTTGTCGAGCCATTCGGCTCACACCTTGCCGAGAAAATCGGGAATCCCGAAATCGCGCGACAATATGTCTATCAGGAACTTTACGACTCAACGCTGATTGTCGCCCGCCAGTTCTCCGACAAAAACAAATTTGTCCTCACCGGCAAATATCAGGCATCCAACGGGTCCCAGATCCGACTCAACGCGATGAACGTGCCCCGCGGCTCGGTTGTCGTCATGGCCGGAGGCGTCCAGCTTGTCGAAAACAGCGACTACACCGTAGACTACGCTATGGGCATCGTGACGATTACCAATCAGAGCATCATCGACTCGGGACAGAGCATCAGCGTGACGATGGAAAACCAGTCGCTCTACTCGACCCAGCGGAAAACCCTCCTCGGCCTCGACCTCAACTACAAGTTCAACAAGGATTTCAACATCGGGGCGACCGTCATGCACTTCTCTGAGAAAGCACTGACCGAGAAAGTCAACATAGGCGACGAGATTATCAACAACACCATGTGGGGACTCAACATGCAGTACAATACCCGCTTCATGTGGCTGACCAACCTGCTCAACAAAATCCCCACCGTCAACGCCACCCAGCCGTCGACTCTTGCCGTTCAGGCCGAATTTGCACAGCTCATCCCCCACAAGCAGCCGACCGGAAGCAACAAAGGCAGCTCCTATATCGATGACTTCGAGTCGACACAGACCGGCATCGACCTGCGTTCCCCCTACTCATGGTTCCTCGCGTCGACCCCCTATGACCCGTCGGCCGACGCGCTTTTCCCCGAGGCCGCGCTGTCCAACAATGTCGACTACGGCAAAAACCGCGCCTTGCTTTCATGGTACTTCATCGACCGCATGTTCACATCGCGCAACTCGTCGCTGTGCCCCGGCTACATCAAGAGCGACCTCAAGCAGCTGAGCAACCCCTACGTGCGCGAAGTAACGGCACACGG